>QJYE01000186.1 GCA_003235785.1 Nitrospirota bacterium | reverse complement strand
AGAAAAGGTTTTGCTTCCCCTCATCTAGAAAAAATGCTCTTTTTCGGTCTTGATGGGAGTGTTGAATAATAATTACCAAGGGCATATTGGCCCACAGGCACGTTGGATCTCAGAGGCCACGGGGCGGTTCCAAAAAGCATGCCCTGAGCATTTCGAAGGGTTCGTCCAGTCCTGCCCTGAGCTTTGCCGAAGGGAAGGCCGCAGTTTTGCTTGCGGCATCCCGTAGGGGGCGGCCGTTGTTTGCGCGCAGAGCGTACTTCCAGTACGTGAGCACGGAAAACTGGAGAACTGCTTGCGCGAAGCCGCTGCGGCCGCTTGCGCGCCAAAGCTGGCTTCAGCGGCGAGCGCGAAGGCAGGGAACGCTGCTGGCGGCTTTTTTTTATAGCCCCACAATTGGTCTCTTTTTCGATACTCGTTGAATCACTTGGGATGTATAAGAGTTAGTTTGGAGATTAGCTTGCTCTACTTTGGTCGGTAGACGGTCTTCATTGAGGTTTGAATAAAATGGCCTTAACCAAATGGTTTGCCTTTCAACTACCATGGCCTCTTTTAGGGGGTATTCTTGGGTCTTTCGATTGGAATCTCCGAATTAAGCAGGGTAGTTTCTTGAGGGAATGATGTATTCAAACTTTCGGCAACACGTAGATGAAATATGGATAATATGAAAATGACAGGTTTTGTAATTTATTGCCCAACGCTTAAAAAAGCTTCCCCAAAAGATAATCCCTTGAGAGAACCTGCAAGTTCTCTCAAGGGATATACCATGGATCTCAACACCTCAAAGAAAGCTTATTGCATCTCTGGGGCTTCACCCTCGGTGGGCACTTCCATTTCGCCCATTTCTACTTCCATGCCTTCGGGAGTCTCACCGCCATCAATGCCTCGTGGCCGAATCATCCCCGGCATACTTCCTGGTTTAATTTGAAGCTTGGGAAGAATCAGTTGGCCTGGGATTGTTCCTGGGATAGGACCAATTCCATTGGTTTTTTGAATGACGTCCTTGAATTGTTGAATACTATTTCCCTTAAATGGTCTTCCCAAGCCGTCGGGGACGAGAGGGGTAACTTTATTATCTTGTTCCACTTTAAATCTGGTGCTGGGGTTAACCAAAGTTTTGGTGGCAATACGTTGCCCTTTCACTTTAACTTGCGGACCATCACGGAGAAACATGACATAGTTTTCCCCAACCTTATAGTCCTGATCGTCATGAATGTTAATGGTATTTTCAATGAAAGGTGTGGGTTTTGAAGGAGGATTTGAGGCTCCATTGGGTTTCGGTGGGGCATCTTTCATGTTAGGCATGTCTCGGTTGCTCACTGGCAGTCCGGCGGTACGAAAGACTTGAATGTCTTGCCCCGGGTTGCCTTTCATCGCGCCCTTTACTCGCATATTCACGACTTCAATGGCAATTCGCTCCACTCCGCCTGGTTCACCTGGAGCTGGAATGACAAGATCATCCGCACGTTCAACTTTGGTGACTTGGGCTTCAACTACGTCTTTTGCCAGGCCTTTGGCCTCCGCCAGACTCCGAGGTTCAAAAGCCCAGGCAGCTAAGAGAACTGGTTCTGGCTTGTTAAAAAAATATTCGTAACTCACTTGTCCGGCGAACGCCACAAACAAGATGGCAATGGTTCCTTGCAGGAACCGGTTCAGGGTTTGCAAAGTCATGGAGAATCTCCATTTCATATTTTCAATTTCACTAGTCATAAAAGGAATAAAAGTGAAAAAGGCTAATACATTGAATTGAGGTCGGACCAGTTGTGACTGTTCGTCACGTTACTGTTTGGACTGTAATACCCTTTCGCCATACAGCCATTGGTATTACTGTGGTCAAGTCCAAAGGTATGACCGACCTCTTGACATTGAACCCCCTGGACACTGGCGCTTGAATAATTGTAGTAGGAATTATACTGGGCATGCGCATGCTTGATTTTGCAGTAACACCATTGGTGCCACCAATCAAATTCATATTCTTTAATAGATGCAAGTCCGGCCCAACCGGTAGCACCAGAGTTGGCTCCGAAGACGCTGACATCTGTATGGGATGACTTTAAGGGTAGCTTCAAGTCGGTGTGGCTGTCCCAATCTTGGATGGCGGCCTTGGATTGAGTCTGATGGGATCCATAGACATACATATTGATCGTACTTTTGTCCCAATGCCAACTGCCCCATTTGTGAGCATTACTCACTTGAACATTTAGGGCTAATAGGCCAAGAGCGACCAGGGTGAGAAAACCTGTGAAGATTTTTCCTCTCATGTGCAACCTCCTTAGTTAAGAAATGATGAACGTTATTTAGGAGCCTGTCGGACTTAAGATGAATCGGCTACAACAATGTCTAAGCGGCCCATATTTCGCCGATTTCTTGGACCATAGTCCCACTATGGGCCGGCGGAATCGTCAAAATCTGTCCTCGCTCAGTCTTTCGCTCTCGATCCTTTAAGTCCGACAGGCTCATCGCCAAGATTGGCTGGTGTATTGTCAGATGTTTCTTTCATCCATCTACTCAGAAGTGCCACCGGCGATTTGTTTCCCCATCGCTACCTCTAATTGGCGAAGAAGTGTGGGGTCCGATCCCAGAT
>QJYE01000421.1 GCA_003235785.1 Nitrospirota bacterium | reverse complement strand
TGCGAGAGCACTTTTTCTTTCAACCAGTCTTGTTCTGACGGAGAGCAGGTTTGGAGGAGGTGAATCAGCGGGAGCGTAATCATGCCTTGACGAATATCTTGCCCCAAGGATTTTCCAAGACGGGCATGATCTGCTGAATAATCCAAGAGATCATCGGCCAATTGAAAGGCCATGCCCAAATTGAAGCCAAATCGATAGAGAGCCATTTGTTCGCCTAATGAGGCTCCGCCAACAATCGCTCCCACTTTGCAGGAAGCGGCCACCAATGTAGCGGTTTTATATTCAACAATTTTGAGATAGGCTTCTTTCGTTAAGTCTGGCTGACTGTTGGCGCAAAGTTGCAGGATTTCGCCTTCGGCCATTTTCCGGCAGGCATCGGCCATGAGTTCATTAATATTATGGTTATGAAACGAGGCAATCAGCGCCATGGCCTGAGAGTAGAGATAGTCGCCTACCAGAATGCTGGCGTGGTTCCCCCAAATGCGTCTAGCTGTTTTCTCTCCTCGACGGACGTCGGCTTCATCCAGAACATCGTCATGGAGCAAGGTAGCGGTATGGATAAATTCAATAAGGCTGCCCAAAAGTAGGAAATCTTTTTCGAGATACCCGAAGAGACGAGCAGATAAAATTAACAGGAGAGGCCTGATGCGCTTCCCTCCACTGGAGAGAATGTGATCGGCTACAGTATTAATGAGGGGGGCATGAGAATGCAGATGCTTTTGAATCTGGACCTCGACCTCATTCAGTTCTGGCCTGAAGGCTTCCCACACTTCCTCCATGGAGCCTAACGTTTTGACGGCAGGATCGTTCGCCATGGCGGCGATACTATGCAGTCTCCTATAGAATGTCAAGGTTAGGGGTGAAGGTGAATTCCCCCAAAATCCACGAAAAAAAGAACCAGGATCTTACCGGCAAATGCTGAAAATTCAATCAGTTGTCTTGACAGATTTTTTTACTTTGGATTACTGTGGGCGGAGACAATTCCGACTCGTTCTTTCCTGTTTTGTCGAAAATCTCCGGGACTAGTCCAAATATTTTTGAAACTCCCCGAATGTGTGGAGGGGAGGGGTGGGGCCATCCCCTGAGTTTCCTGAAATTAAACGGGTTCTTCGGTGAAATTTTGAAAGTTTCAAATACATATGGGGATGATTCTTCTACCATGAAAATTCCTGGTTTACCTTCTAATCAAGGGCTCTATTCTCCTCAAAATGAGCATGATGCTTGTGGCATTGGCTTTGTGGCGCATATCAAGGGCCATAAATCACATGAACTCGTACAAAAAGGACTCTTGGTTTTAGAGAATCTTTTACATCGTGGGGCACAGGGGTGTGACCCCTGCACAGGGGATGGCGCAGGTATTTTATCTCAGATTCCTCATGAGTTTTTTCAACGGGCCGCAGGGGAAATTGGCATTTCATTACCCTCTGCTGGCGGCTATGGGGTTGGCATGGTGTTCCTGCCTCAGGAGCGAAAGGCTCGTGCGCAATGTGAGGCATTATTTGAAGCGATTATTCGAGAAGAAGGTCAAGAGCTGTTGGGTTGGCGTGATGTCCCAGCCAAAGAAGATCAAATTGGGGTGCAAGCTCGGAAAACCATGCCTGCCATTCGGCAGTTTTTTATCGCACGAGCGTTGCTTAATCCTACCCAGTTTGAACGGAAATTGTATGTCATTCGGAAGCGAATGACTCGAGCAGTACGAGAATCGGCTTTGGTTGGGAAGGAATGGGTGTACATTTCGAGTTTGTCCTGCAATACCATTGTGTATAAAGGCATGTTGTTGCCCGAGCAGGTATCTTTGTTTTATTCGGACTTAGCTGATCCAACATTTGTATCTGCACTGGCTCTTGTGCATTCCCGTTTTAGCACCAATACCTTTCCCACCTGGTCGCTGGCTCATCCCTATCGGTATTCCGTGCACAATGGTGAGATCAATACGCTAAAGGGCAATGTGAATTGGATGCGCGCCCGGCAGGGTCGGTTGGCCTCCGATCTTTTTGGCGATGATCTAAAAAAACTTTTCCCGATTATTGATGATTCGATGCAAAGTGATTCAGCCTGTTTAGATAATGCCATTGAATTTCTAGTGATGGCAGGGCGGTCCCTGCCGCATGCCATGATGATGCTCATTCCCGAGCCCTGGGTCGGGAACCCGCAAATGGATTTTGATCGACGTGGATTTTATGAATACCATGCGGCAGTAATGGAGCCATGGGACGGCCCGGCGGCCGTGTGTTTTACCGACGGCAAACTGGTCGGTGCGACCTTGGATCGCAATGGGCTGCGCCCTTGCCGTTATCAGGTCACAAAAGATGATTTGGTGGTGTTGGCATCTGAAGCCGGGGTATTGCCAACGGATCCGCAAAATATTCGTATGAAAGGCCGCTTGCAGCCTGGTCGGATGTTTGTGGTGGACACGGTGGCGGGCCGAATCATTGATGACGAGGAAATCAAAACGGAAATTACCAAACGTAAGCCTTATCGGCAATGGTTGACGCAGCATCGCGTGTCGCTGGACGAACTGCCGGAGCCTATGAATGTTCCCCAACCCGACCATCCCACACTTCGGCAACGGCAACAGGCCTTTGGCTATACCGTCGAAGAGCTGAAAATGGTCTTGATCCCGATGGGTGTGAATGGGGAGGAGCCGATTTCCTCCATGGGGACTGATACGCCTTTAGCGGTGTTGTCTCAACGGCCACAGCTTCTCTTTAAATATTTCAAGCAATTGTTTGCACAGGTGACGAATCCTCCCATCGATCCGATTCGAGAACATTTGGTCATGTCGTTGGTAACCAACATCGGGCCGAAGCCCAACGTCATTGCCGAAATTCCAGAAGCCTGCCGACGGATCAAACTGCAGCAACCGATTTTGAGTAACGTGGATCTTCAAAAGATTCGTATGATTGGTGATCCTCATTTCAAAAGCAAAACCTTGTCCTTGCTTTTCAAGGTTTCCGAAGGGCCGGATGGTCTGGCATCGGCGGTTGAAGAGCTTTGTCAGCAAGCGTCGAATGCGATAAAGGACGGGGAGAAGTTTTTGATCTTGAGTGATCGGGGCATGAATGCCGAATGGGCGCCCATCCCGAGTTTATTAGGCGTTTCGGCGGTGCATCATCATTTGGTGCGTGAAGAAACGCGGACGGAAGTTGGCTTGATTTTAGAAACCGGGGAGCCTCGTGATGTCCATCATTTTGCCTGCTTGATTGGCTATGGCGCTGGCGCAATTAACCCGTACCTGGTTGTCGAATCCCTGGTGGACATGGAACGGGAGGGCTATTTCCCTGAAACTGTTGATGCCGCCACGGCCGAGTCTCGATTTATTAAAGCGGTGAACAAAGGCCTGCTGAAAATATTTTCGAAGATGGGCATTTCGACATTGCAATCGTATTGTGGCGCGCAAATTTTCGAGGCCATCGGACTTCAAACCGAGTTGATCAACCGCTATTTTACCGGGACTGCCTCTCGAATCGAAGGAATCGGCATTCGAGAATTGGGCGAAGAAACCTTACGACGTCATGCGTTGGCCTATAAACCTGTTCCTATTCGCCAATTAGAGTTTGGTGGCGAAATTCATTATCGCATTCAGGGTGAGCATCATAATTGGAATCCTGAAACGATTTTTAAGTTGCAGCATGCCACACATACAAACAATTCCAAGTTATATGCGGAATATGCTGCCTTGGTGAATGATGAAACCAAGCAACGTTCGACTATTCGAGGGCTCTTCGATTTCAAGTTTCTTCCTGAGCCGATTCCTTTAGATGAGGTCGAACCAGCCACTGAAATCGTCAAACGATTTACAACCGGAGCCATGTCGTTCGGGGCCATCAGCAAAGAAGCCCATGAAACTCTGGCTATTGCCATGAATCGTCTGGGGGCGAAGAGTAATACGGGGGAAGGGGGAGAGGATCCGGAGAGATTTATTCCCTTACCAAATGGCGATTCCAAGAATTCGTACATTAAACAAGTCGCGTCCGGTCGTTTTGGGGTCACGGCCCATTACTTGGTGAATGCCAAGGAACTGCAAATTAAGATGGCGCAGGGCGCGAAGCCTGGGGAAGGCGGGCAGTTGCCGGGACACAAAGTTGACGAGGCCATTGCTATGCTTCGCTACTCTACCCCAGGTGTTCAGCTCATTTCGCCTCCGCCCCATCATGACATTTATTCAATTGAAGATTTGGCGCAATTGATTTTTGACCTGAAAAATTCCAACCCGGAAGCTGCGGTCTCCGTTAAGTTGGTTTCCGAAGTGGGTGTCGGCACGGTGGCGGCTGGGGTCTCCAAAGCCCATGCTGATAAAGTATTGATTAGTGGCGATTCCGGAGGAACCGGGGCGTCCCCTCTTTCCTCTATCAAATATGCCGGTATTCCCTGGGAATTAGGATTGGCAGAAACCCATCAGACCCTGGTGTTGAATGATTTGCGAGGTCGCATTCGTGTGGAAACTGATGGTCAATTAAGAACTGGTCGGGATGTGGTGATTGCGACGCTCCTTGGAGCCGAAGAATTTGGATTTTCGACGGCTCCCTTGATCGTGGAAGGATGCATCATGATGCGCAAGTGTCATTTGAACACCTGCCCGGTTGGAGTAGCCACACAGGATCCCGAATTGCGAAAACGGTTTGCCGGAAAGCCGGAGCATGTGGTGAATTTTTTCCTATTTGTGGCAGAAGAGATTCGAATCTTAATGGCCAAATTGGGATTCCGGACAATGCGAGAGATGATTGGTCGAGTCGACAAGCTCAAAGTTCAAAAAGTGGTGGATCATTGGAAGGCCAGCGGGCTGGATCTCTCTCTCTTGTTGACGAAGCCCGAAGTTGGCCCGGAGGTGGCCACATCCTGTGTCCAGGTGCAAGACCATGGACTTGCAGAGATCCTGGATAATCAATTGGTCGAACTGTGCCAACCCGCGATTGAACGGGGAGAACCTGTTTCGTTGGAGTTACCCATTCGCAATTTAAATCGGACCACCGGCACCGTCTTGTCCAGCCATATTGCCAGGCGTTACGGAACTGAAGGGTTGCCACCTGATACCATACGTATAAAATTTACCGGCTCGGCCGGGCAATCCTTTGGGGCCTTTTTATCGAAAGGGATTACCTTAACTCTCGAAGGTGAATCCAATGACTATTTGGGCAAGGGGCTGTCTGGTGGAAAAATTATTGTCGTGCCGCCCCCAAATGTGACCTATTCCCCTGAAGAAACCATTCTAATTGGGAATACCTCGCTATATGGCGCGACAGCCGGCGAGGGCTATTTTTACGGCACGGCTGGAGAGCGTTTTGCCGTCCGGAATAGTGGGGCCCGAGTGGTGATTGATGGGACCGGCGATCACGGGTGTGAATACATGACGGGTGGAGTGGTCGTGGTATTGGGAAAAACTGGTAGGAATTTTGCCGCAGGGATGTCCGGCGGGGAAGCCTACGTGTTGGATGAGGACGGGAAGTTCCGCGAACGGTGTAATATGGGTATGGTCGAAATCGAAGGAGTCGTGGCGCCGGAAGATATGCGCACGTTGCGGGCGATGATTGAATCCCATTTCCGCTATACCAAGAGCGTGAATGCGAAGCGAGTATTGGATGCGTGGGAGGCGATGTTGCCAAAATTTATCAAAGTGATGCCGAGTGATTACAAGCGTGTGCTTCAACAGCGGAAGGCGGCTTTGGCAAAGGAACATGCACAGCGTGAACGTGAGGTGGCGAGCCGTGGCTGATCCTCGTGGATTTTTGAAATATCCTCGTGAAGAACCGCAACGACGGCCTGTAGAGCTCCGAGTCAAGGATTGGAAGGAGCTCTATCATCCTTTTGAGGATGAGAAGCTCAAAATGCAAGGGGCCCGGTGTATGGATTGCGGGGTTCCATTTTGTCAAAGTTCGTCCGGTTGTCCAGTGGTCAACTTGATACCGGAATGGAATGATTTGGTTCACCGTGGCCGTTGGAGCGATGCCCTTAAAGCCCTTCATACGACGAATAATTTTCCAGAATTTACCGGTCGCCTCTGCCCCGCACCCTGTGAGTCGGCCTGCGTCTTGGGCATTAACAGTGATCCCGTTTCTATTCGGGTGATTGAATGGAATATTATCGACAAAGGATTCGAGGAAGGCTGGGTCGAACCGGTGTTGCCGGTAGTATCAACGGGAAAATGTGTGGCCATCGTGGGTTCCGGCCCGGCGGGGTTAGCTGCGGCTCAACAATTGGCTCGTGCTGGACATCAAGTGACGGTTTTGGAAAAAGCGGACAGAATTGGCGGGCTTTTGCGTTATGGCATTCCAGATTTCAAAATGGAAAAGTGGGTATTGGATCGTCGGTTGGATCAGATGCGAAAAGAAGGTGTGATCTTTGAAACCGGCGTGTGTGTGGGAGTCGATACGAATATAGATGCGTTGCGCCGGGACTTTGATGCGGTCTTATTGGCCATGGGCGCCGAGCAGCCTCGAGAGCTTCCCGTTCCTGGCCGAGAACTCAAAGGCGTTCATCTGGCGATGGATTATCTCATGCAACAAAATAAGCGAGTCGCTGGAGATACCATTGAAGGAGAAGAAATTTCTGCCAAAGGGAAGCGGGTGGTTGTGATTGGCGGAGGTGATACAGGCTCAGATTGTCTGGGGACCGCGCATCGGCAAGGGTGTGTGGAAGCGCATCAATTTGAATTGCTGCCGGAACCCCCACCGACGAGGGCTGATTCTTCGCCTTGGCCATTTTGGCCCATGAAATTGCGTACATCTCATGCGCATGAGGAAGGGTGTGACCGTGAGTGGAGTATTTCCACGACGAAATTCTCTGGAGAAGATGGGCGGGTGATCAAGCTACATGCCAGCCGTGTTGCGTTTGAAGATGGAAAGATTGTGCCGGTTCCAGGCTCTGAAATAGAGATGGGTGTCGACCTGGTCTTGTTGGCAATGGGCTTTGTCGGGCCGGTGAAAAATGGCTTTCTGGATTCTCTCGGAGTGCAATATGGTATTCGGGGCAATGTAGAAGTCGATGAACATTTCATGACCAGCGTGGATGGAGTGTTTGCCTCAGGTGATACCAAGCGCGGGGCGTCTCTTATAGTCTGGGCGATTGCAGAAGGCCGGAAGGCTGCGCAAGGCGTTGATCGGTATTTGCAAACGGGAAAATCTCTCCGGACTCATTGAGGCTTTCTTCCCGCAAAAGAAGAGGCCTTCTCCAGGCCTCTTCTTGCCTCCCATAATAATATCAATCAAACAACTCTATCGCCGTGGTTAGAAGTTCTTAGCCTGAGCTGCGTTTGCTCTGCTAAGGATTTGGTGGATTTCTTGAATAAAGCGTAATTCAATGTCGGAAATTTCCGCTTGTGGGGCCGGATCGATATGGCCGTGTCTGGAGAGTTTTTCAAATTCTGCCCTGACCCACAACGTGGTGTGGTCGGCAGGTCCTTTTTTGATCATGATCAGGTATTGGTTACGAAACCCTGATAGCTCCAGTGATGGGGGGAGAGAGGTTTTTCGGTCAGTCACATACACGGCTTTTTGGTCTGTTTGCATGGTGGTCAGCACGGTATAGCCATTGGTGGTGATGGCGTCTTCTATGATTGTCAAGACCGTGGCATATGGAAACGGCAACTCATAGGTTTGCCCACCAATTTGTTGCATGACGAGGGATTGTCGCATATGGTCTCGTTGACTTCGTAGCCATGTGGCCTCTCCGGTAAGCTTTTTATTCGTCTGTTCCAACGCTTGCATTTTGCCCAAGTCTTTTTGGGGGGTTTTGGCCAGTTGGACAATTTGCAGCTTGGCTTCTTGTAATTGGGCTTCATATGAGGCTTCAGTCGCTCTAATCTCCTCGTTCAGGCGGTCGATTTGTTGTTGCAAGACTTTATTGCCTTCCTGCAGGGATTGAATCACTGACTCCAATCTAGCTACCTGCTTTTTTGACTGAAGGGCTTCCGCTTGAAGGGTGGTTTGATCTTGAGGAGTGGTGATATTAGAGTCATCTCCACATGTTGTAAGGAGAAAGAGGCAAAGGATGACTCCGAGAGCTTTGGCCACCCGAGTCAAAAGAGAGTTCATCGTGAAAGTCGGTTGAGATGTTGGAAGGTGCCGGAATTCTGGCATGGTTGCCGGTTCAGCGTGGCCATCAAGGAGTCAGTGAATAATAGGCGCAGCAAATGGGTACCTTTTATTAGGTAGTTTATGCTTAATCGCGAGTTATGGCAATCAGTGAAGTTGAAATGAAAAAATTTCTGTAGCTCGCAGCTCATGAAAAGTGTGTTGTAAATAATGGGTGTGTAGATGTGAGCGAACGGGGAGTACCCTTTTAATGGTCCGCCAGTTAATCGGAAATAGAGCGGAATCATGGTATGCTCGCCATTTCGCCAGTTCAGAGGAAGATTAAGGAGTGATATATGCCGTCATTTATAAGAAAAACATTTCCTGTTCCTCCTCTTTCTTGTAACTGCTCAATTATTGGAGAT
>QJYE01000187.1 GCA_003235785.1 Nitrospirota bacterium | reverse complement strand
AGAGGTGCCCTAAAGCTTTTTTCTTAATTAGCCGATTGATACTCCACAACCAATTTGGGAGATCGAGCCTGTATGCAATGTCCGAGATGTCAGGGAACAATGATTGTTGATGATTTTGTGGATATGGCCACGAGTGGGGAGATTTGGATGCCCGGGTGGCGGTGTCTGATGTGTGGTGAAATTATTGATCCAATTATTGAGAGTCATCGTCGGAAACAGGAACAACATCAAGAAATTGTGAGTGCTATTTCGGGGTCGTCTGCCCGTCCTCCTGCGCCTTTGACGGTGAAGTCTCGCAAATCGTTGCGCCGCTAATCTTTCTCAGCTCCTCTTCATTCTTCTATTTGATCCCTATTTCAGGAAAATTTCTGGGGCGTTCGCTGCCGGGGTTTGCTTGTCGGGTCGGTCCCTCTATGCTAGATTCCCCCCTCGAATCCATAGAGAAGGAAGGGTGTTGAGAAAGCACTGTTTCTTCTTTCCCCTATAGAGAATCCGTAGAAATTTATTTCCCATACAATTACCTAAGGTATCACCATGGCGCAGACGTATGATCATCAAGCCGTAGAGGCTAAATGGCAGGCTCATTGGGAGCAGGCGGGCCTGTTTCATATTCAAGAAGATCCGACGACGCCAAAATATTATTGTTTGGAGATGTTTCCCTATCCTTCCGGGCGGATTCATATGGGCCATGTTCGGGTCTATGCCATTGGGGATGTGGTGGCTCGCTATAAGACGATGCGTGGCTTTCATGTGTTGCATCCGATGGGATGGGATGCCTTTGGGCTCCCTGCCGAAAATGCGGCTATTGAGAAGGGCGTGCATCCGAATGTTTGGACGCGAGACAACGTCGCCTATATGAAACGCCAATTACGGCGAATGGGTTTGTCGTACGATTGGGACCGTGAGGTCAATACGTCTCAACCGGATTATTATCGCTGGAATCAATGGATTTTCATCAAGATGGTGGAACGGGGGTTGGCTTACCGGAAACGTTCGGCTGTCAATTGGTGTCCTTCCTGTGAAACGGTGTTGGCCAACGAGCAAGTGTTGGCTCAAGAAGGAAAAGAGGGTGGGGTGTGCTGGCGTTGTGAGTCGGTGGTCATTCAAAAAGAATTAGAACAGTGGTTTTTCCGGATCACCCACTATGCGCAAGAATTATTAGACGGCTGTGATCAATTGACGAGCTGGCCTGCACGGGTGCTTGCGATGCAGCGGCATTGGATTGGCCGCAGCCAAGGGGTGGAAGTGGATTTTCCTGTAGCCGACCTGCGTAATGGTTTAGGGACTATTCGTATTTTTACCACGCGACCGGACACCATTCATGGGGCGACGTTTATGAGCGTGGCGCCGGAGTCGCCGCTGGTCGAGCAGTTGATTGAGGGGCGGGCCGAAGCGGCCGCCGTTCGCGCGTTTGTCGAGCGTGTCTCGCGATTGGATAAAGCGACCCGTACAGCGGTGGATCGGGAGAAGGAAGGAATCTTCACCGGGGCCTATGCCATGAACCCATTTACGCAAGAACGCATCCCGATTTGGGTAGCCAATTTTGTGCTGTATGAATATGGTACAGGGGCCATTATGGCGGTTCCCGCCCATGATCAGCGCGATTTTGAATTTGCCAAGCAATATGACATTCCGATTCGGCTGGTCATTCAAAATCCCGAAGCGACCCTCGTGCCCGATGCGTTGGATGAGGCTTATGTCCAGCAGGAGCAGGCTGGCACATTAGTGAATTCCGGCATTTTTACCGGCTTGTCGGTGGCGGCTGCCAAACAGGCCATTGGGGAGCATGTTGAAACGCAGGGCTGGGGTACGCGCACGGTGAATTTCCGGTTACGAGATTGGGGGATTTCTCGACAACGCTATTGGGGTACCCCGATTCCCATGTTTTATTGCGAGTCCTGTGGATTGGTTCCCGTCCCGGAAAATCAATTGCCGGTTTTGCTGCCAGAAGATGTCCCGTTTACCGGTAAGGGCGGCTCGCCGCTCAAAGAATCTCCCTCGTTTGCCAAAGCCACATGTCCGACCTGTGGTGGAACGGCTCGTCGCGAAACCGATACGATGGATACGTTCGTGGATTCTTCTTGGTATTTTCTCCGCTACTGCTCCCCGAAAGACACGACTCAACCGGTGAACCCGCAAGCCGCGAAACATTGGATGGCCGTGGATCAATATGTCGGTGGTATTGAACATGCGGTGCTCCATTTACTGTATGCCAGATTTTTCACCAAGGTTTTGCGAGATTTGGGCCTGACCACGGTTGATGAGCCATTTGTGCATCTGCTGACACAGGGGATGGTCACGAAGGAAACGTATTGGTGTGAGGAGCATCGATGGGTGTTGCCCTCCGACACGAAGAAAGAAGAGGGCGAGCGTTTGTGCGCACAATGCGGTAAGGTGATCGTCACAGGACGGACCGAGAAAATGTCGAAGTCCAAAAAGAATATTGCCTCGCCGGAAGATTTGTGCGATCGATATGGGGCCGATACCGCCCGTCTTTTTTCCTTATTTGCCGCCCCGCCGGAAAAAGATTTGGAATGGAGCGATACAGGCGTCGAAGGGTGTTCCCGTTTTCTCAATCGTGTGTGGCGGCTTGTGCATGAGCAGTTGCCCGTTATTTGTGACGCCCATGGCAAGTCAGGGTCGGATCCGTCTGAGCTTCTGACGGGCTTGCAGCGGGTCACACACCATACGATTCAACGAGTCACCGCAGATCTTGAACGAGATTTTCAATTTAATACCGCGATTGCGGCGCTCATGGAATTTGTCAACCAGCTCTATAAGTTGGCGAAGGACTACCCGGCAGCGGCGTTAACGGTGGATGAGCGTGCTGGTTGGCGGGAGGCTCTCGAGAGTCTTCTGCTTCTTCTGGCCCCTTTCGCGCCGCATCTTGCTGAAGAATTGTGGGAAGCGGTGGGGCATACCGCCAGTCTTGTCAGGGAGCCATGGCCATCGTATAACCCTGAATGGCTGGTGAGTGCGGAATGGACGATTCCGATTCAGGTGAACGGAAAGCTACGGAGTAAAATTTCTGTGTCGGCTGGCTCTAGCAAAGATCAGGTCATCGCCATAGCCCAGAGCGATCCTAAGCTTATAGAATGGTTGCAGGGGAAGACCCCGCGCAAAGTTATTTATGTGGAACAAAAATTGGTGAATTTTGTTATTTGATCAATTGGGGATGTGGATGAAGGGTACCCGCCTCCAAGGGGTTTTGCTGTGGTCTGGACTCATCCTCCTGGCAGTCATGCAGAGCATAGTGGGGTGCGGCTATCAATTCACCGTGGAAGGGCCAGGGCCGAGGATTGGTGGCGGTCATGTGTCAGAGGGCCAACCTGTGCGGTTGGCCTTACGCACCTTACAGAACAAGACGTTTGAACCGAACTTGGAATTTAAGTATACCCGGTATCTTCGACAGGCGTTGCAATCGTCTGGGAGTGCCACCATTGTTGAAGACGACCTCTCGGCCGATTTTATTTTAGATGGGGCTATTGTCTCGGTGACGCTTCCGTCATTGGCCTTTTCTCAAGCGCAAACGCAAGAAAGTCGTGTCACCGTGAATGTCATGGTCAAGGTGAAGGATCGAAAAACGGGAAAGGTCCGTTGGTCACAAGCCGGAAAAAATTCTGCAGAATTTTTTGTCGGAGCAAGTTCCACTACCGGTGGAGGCGTCAGTGGGCTCCAATTTAACCGAGTTCTTCAAGATAGGGCGTTAGAGCAAGCCGGGCAAGGAGTGGCGGAAGATCTAGCGGACCGCTTTCTCTCTGCGCGTGATCAAGGTATCTTTAGGGATGCTCCCGTCAAAAAAACTTCTGCTTCGGAATTGGGGGGCGGTGACGTTCTTGCGCCCTCTGACAATTCGAACACCCTCTCGTCTCCCAATGCTCCCATGCCCTAACGCAATTTCCCAATCGGTTGGTATGGGAAGAGTGATTGATCCATGAATGTTCATGACTTACAACGGCAGGTCACGAAGGATGGGCTCTCCTCGCTCTATTTGATTATTGGAGAGGAGCCGTATTTTCGTGATCATGCATTGAATGTCTTGCAATTGGCTCATCAGGATGAAGCACGTGGCGAGTTATCTGAGGAGATAACACGAGGGGAGCCCTCAGATATGTTTTCCTGTGATGTCGTGTATGGCGATGAAACGGACGCCTCTGAAATTCTCCGGATTACCGAAGAAGTCTCTTTTTTCTCCCAGAAGCGCCGTGTGGTGGTGAAGTGGGCCGAAAAACTATCCGCACGAGATGGTGAGTTGCTCATGCCTTATTTCCAAAAGCCTAATGCGGCAACCATGTTAGTTTTCACTGCAGCCAAATTAGATGGGCGAACCAAGTGGGTGCAGCTGTTGAAAAAACAGGCGGTAGTCGTGGATTGTGCGCCATTGCTTGAGCCTCAGCGTGCAGGATGGATCACTCAGCAGGCTCGACACATGGGGCTGCAGTTAGAAGGTCCGGCATTGGAAATGTTGAAAGAGCAGGCGGCTGAAGGTTTATACGCTGTCATCCGTGAGTTAGAGAAACTAGCCGCCTACGTGCCCGAAGGCCAACCGGTTCGGTTATTGGATGTTGAATTGGTCAGAGGAAAGCCGCCAGGAATTTCAGTGTTTGATTGGTCTGAAGCTGTTTCCTGTGGCGACCATGCGCGTGCGTTAGACATTGTGGCGAAAAATTTGGAAACAGGCGAAGCGCCGTTACGAATGTTGGGTGCATTTTTATGGCAAATGCGGCGTATTTGGAAAGCGAGTACTCTGGCGCAAGAAGGAAAGGACCAAGGTCAGGCTGCCAGGCAGGCTGGCATTCCTCCATTCCGGGCGAGGGAATTTATGGCGCAAGTGCAACGATGGAAAGCCTCAGATCTTCGTCGAGCATGGATGGTATTTGCCCAAGCCGACTCTGCCCTCAAGGGTGGACGGGCATCACAACCCAAGCTGATTTTAGATGATGTCGTCATTCAACTCTGTCAAGGAATGAAAAGGCAGCTCGCTCGGCGAGGGTGACCATCATACATGCCTCTGCGTTTGAGAAATTCACAGAGGCAATAGAGGTTATTGGCGACTGTCGATTTAAATTGTGTTGACGCGTGTCGCGAGGCGGGAAATCCAACGTGAGGCGGTGTTCCGATGAAGAGTACCTTTGGTTACGGCCTTGTGCAACTCAGAGGTGGCTTCTTGCAAGGAGGATTTTGCTGTATCGCCATTTTTCTCTTGTACGGAGCTATGCACTTTTTTCATGAATGTTTTTACTCGTCGTAAAATAGAACGATTGCGTTCTTGCCGTTTTAACGACTGCCGAGCGGCTTTAATTGCTGATTGATGACGATTAGCCATTGAGTCCTCCAAAAATAATAAGACTACTATTTACCACAGCTTTTCAAATTCGGTCAACTGAAAACCCCACACAAATCCGGACTCATATGGCAAGCACCCTCATCTTTCTCAATAAAAGGGGATGAGGGAGCAGCATTTGTGGCTTTGCTCGTGCCCTCTTTTCAAAATGCTTGCGGGCCTTCAAGCCCTCTGATAAGATTTGCCCCCTTCAAGCAGGCCACGTGTTTTGGTGGTGGGTGTAGCTCAGTTGGTTAGAGCGCCGGATTGTGGTTCCGGAGGTCGCGGGTTCGAAACCCGTCACTCACCCCACTTTTCTCTTTCAAAAAACGCTCCACGCTCCATAGTTTTGGGATATAGTCCTCGTTAAGGGCGGAGAGTCCCGACACTGGAGGGGAGTTCTATTAGGGTAACCGAATGAGCTCCACTGGTTTTTTCGCTTCCAGCCCGTAGATATCAAGCCGGCGATCTCGCAAGGGACGCACGCTGCCCATCTCTCGCGCTTCCTGGAGTACCACAAGATCCAGGTCACTGATGACGACGGTTTCGCTGTTGAAGTCTGCTGTTCCCGCAATACCATCGGTGGGGAAGGCGAAATCGCTTGGCGTACAGATGGCCGCTTGGCCGTAGTTGATGAGGAAGTTGTCGACCTGGGGTAAGTTGCCCACGTTGCCAGAAAGTACGGTATAAATCCCGTTTTCAACTGCCCGCGCTTGGGCAGTGTATCGCACTCGCAAGTAAGCCTTTCGTTCATCGGTGCTAAACGGAACAAATATCACCTCGGCTCCTGCGAGAGTGAGCAATCGGGCAGGCTCGGGAAATTCAATGTCGTAGCAGACTTGGATGGCAATCCGGGCATGACTCGTTTCAAAGACCTTGAGTCCTTCTCCTGGCTGGATACCGTATTCCTGACGCTCGTTCGGCGTCACGTGAAGTTTATCCTGGGTGTACACGTTGCCACGCGGATCAAACAGATGGGCAACATTGCGGATGCCGTCTCCGACTCGAACCGGATGAGATCCTCCAATAATATACAGACCGGAGCGCTTGGCTTTGGCGATAAACATCTCTCGGTAGCGGTCCACCATGCCAGCCAGTTCGATGATGGCATCGACTGGTTTCATGTCTGGATCGAGCATGCTAAAGAGCTGGACGGTGAACAACTCGGGGAAGAGCAGATAGTGACAGTGGTATTGCTCGGCAGTGGCCACAAAGAAGTCCACTTGGTGTTCGAATGCTTCCCAGCTTTTAACTGAGCGCATTTCGTACTGGGCGGCGCAGACGCGAATTTTCCGCACGGGTCTTTTCATCGGCGACGCCGCAATAATGCGTTTCGATTTTCGATAGGCGGTGTTCTCGAGTTCAAGAAACGTGGCGAAATTCAAGCTCTGCTCGTCGCGGAGGTAGCTCATATGGATACCCTTGACTTGATACCCAGCTTTGAGGTGTGCACTGAGGGCTGGATCTTTGAGCTCTCCCCGGCAGACTTTTTCAACGTATTGCTCCGGCGACAAACGACCAGCATGCTCGCGGTATCCCGGAATGCGACCTCCCGCAACCATTCGACGCAGGTTAAAGCGCCGAAGAATGTTCATGCGGCCTTCGTAGAGCTTGCCGGCTATCCCATGTCCACGAAAATCAGGATGCACTGCCATATCCACGCCATAAAGGTCATCACCGGCAGGGTCGTGGGTGCTAAAGGTGCCGTTACCCGTGATCTCTGAGTAGGAGTACCAGGGTGAATCGTCATTGAGATGAACGATAAGAGCCATCGCATACCCCACTACCTGCTTTCCGATGGTGGCGACCAGCTGGCCTTCGGGAAACGCTTCGATCTGCATTTTGAGTTGACGCTCATCACAAAGCCCTCCTGGCCCGTAATTGGCATACGCAGCAGCCTGGCATGCATAAATAGCTGGAATATCATCGAGACGGGCACGCCGCACCTTGACCATGGCTGCTCCGGATGTCACTTCATTTGGGGAAGGCTTCCCGGTCATTTTAAGAGCCGATGCTTTTGCTTGCTTTGGTGGTCTGTTCCGACAACCACCGATGCTTCAAGACTGACGGAATGCTGTGGGGATGGTGCAACATATGGTCGATCTCCTTATTTTGGCTTTCGACCCAATGCCACAGGGGTTGCTTGACTTGGCGAACTCGTGTGAAGGCCGTTCGGATCAGTCCATCGGAAGTAGACGCGACATATTCTAAATCGTCCGGTTTGACGACTCCACGGCATCGAGAGGAGCCGCATTGGCATACAAGTGGTTGTTCCAGGTTGAGTGTGGCGTAGTCGCACGTGAGCTCTTCGCCAGGCGCGATGTCGCGCACGGCCATCTCGAAGTGACATCCGCCGGGTCCAAAGGAATTGGCCTCACAACTGTGATTCATGAACCGTCCGAAATCCCAGCACAGGATTCGATGTCCGTTGGCGTTTACCCAGGTGAATCGCGTCAGAATGCCGTCGTATTGGTTTTCAATCTGTTCTACCCTGTGAAGGGTAAGAATTTGATCAAGTGGGTCCAGTGCCCAAGTGATAGTCCCCAGAGGGATTGGCTGAGTCGCAAAAACACCATATCCGACCTCGTCGTTGATGGTCCTGAGTTCGGTATCTGGGTGCAACATCGTGCTTACTTTTTGGGGGATTTTCTCAACACCGAAGGGTGTTCAAAGGCAGTCTGTAATCTTTAAAAACAGCCGTCACAATAGTTCAGATGTTCCGTTACGTCAAATCAGAGCAGGGGGGAATTGTGAGTGACCGGTTCCTGGGCTTGCCCCCTTATTTCCAAACCAAAAAAACTGAGCCATCATCTTGTTAAGGAGATGCTCCTTTCCAGAGCCTTTTGAGATTCCACTCGGGTGGTGAAGGTTGCGGATAAGTTGGCTTTTTCTGTCTACTTGACTCTCCCCTCTTCGTTAAATGTTTGTAAATTATCACTCTTCCTGGAAATTCCAAATCCCGTCATTCACCCCCACTGAGAGGGTTTGTTATGCACCCTTCCCCTACCAGATCTTTTCATTTTCAAGCATTGCTCATGTTATCCCATGCTCTCTCAATGATTTTATTTTTGTGGTGGAATGCTTCCAATCTCACCTAATGTTAAGGGTTCCTTT
>QJYE01000139.1 GCA_003235785.1 Nitrospirota bacterium | reverse complement strand
GTAACACTGATATTGACTGAAAATTTAAACGGGGTTGTGGATCTGTAGAAGCTCATAGGATTCGTGGTGGGCCTTACTATCCCTATTCGGCTTTTCCCTTCTTTAGGGCATTCTCGTCTAAAGCAATTAAAAAATATAGAGTAATGGGAACGTAAGTCTATTGCACTTTAACTTGAATTCATCGGAATGATATCGAGAAGGAAAGTTTTTTCAGAAATTGCGGCGTGCTACTGAATGCCAAAATCTGCTGCCGTGGCTTGGAAGACACCTGCTAGTGCGATTTCGCTGAGGGTATCGGTAATCTGCTTGGTCGTTCCTATCGCATCTTTTAAGATGACGACTTTCAGGCCTATTTTATGGGCCTCCAGGACTGTCTGTTTGAGGCAATCTTGAGTGGCAGGTCCCAGCACAAAGATTGTTTTTACATTCAGGTCTTCGAGTCGATCAGCAAGACTGCTCCCTTCAAATCCCGACCTGGCATCTTTCTTGGGGTCTGTCCCTTTTGAAATGACCATCATGCCGGGTGGCATGACCAAATCTGAATGAAATTGTGAGCCACGGGATCCTTGGACGCAATGTGTTGGATGCGGTCCCCCTTGCTCGGTAAACGAGCAATGATTGGGTGCATGCCAATCACGAGTGGCGAGTATGGGCCAACTCTGGCGGCTGAAATGTTTGATGTAGGCGTTGATGACCGGTATGAGATTGTTGCCCGTAGACATCCCCATAGCTCCACCCGGGAAGAAATCGTTTTGGGGATCGATGAGGAGAAGTGCCGACTGTCGGTCAGGTTGTGGAATGATAGCCGGGTTTGATTGTCTGGAAGCTGAATCTTTTGAGAGTCTCATGTTGGTTACGCGACAATTTCTGTTCCAATGCCCTTGTCCGTGAAAATTTCGAGCAGGACGGCGTGGGGTACGCGGCCATCAATAATGTGGGCTTTTTTTACGCCGCCTTGAAGCGCTGATAAGCAGGCATGGACCTTGGGGAGCATGCCTTCACTGATGACTTTTTTCTTGACCATCCCTTCCATGTCTTTTCTTGAAAGTGTCGAGACATGATGATTGCTGGCATTGCGAATGCCTTTGACGTCACTCAGCATGAGCAATTTTTCAGCTTGTATGGCAGCGGCTAAACTTCCTGCGACCAGGTCGGCATTGATGTTATGGGTTGCTCCTTTTGCATCGACCCCAATAGGCGCAATGACGGGAATGAAATTTGCGTTTTGGAGGGTCAGCAATAATTCGCTGTTCACGTGGCTGACTTCACCCACGAGGCCATAATTTTCTGCCTGGAGTATTTCCGTCGATCCACTATACCGATGGTGAAGACTTTTTGGATTAAAGGATTTGGTGGTCAGCAAGCGACCGTCTTTTCCTGTGAGCCCCACGGCTTTTCCACCATGCTGATTCAGGAGTGCCACAATTTCCTTATTAATCAGCCCACCTAGCACCATTTCTACGACTTGCATGGTGGGTTCGTCGGTCACCCGTATGCCATGAATGAATTTGGCGTCAATGCCAAGGGTGTCGAGCATTTTGTTAATTTGGGGACCGCCTCCATGCACAATAATCGGATTGAGTCCCACATATTTTAGCAGGACGACGTCTTCCGCAAACCCTTCTTTGAGTTCTTCGTCAATCATGGCACTTCCGCCATATTTAATGACGATGGTCTTTCCGGCAAAATTTCGAATATAGGGGAGGGCTTCGATGAGGATGTCAGCTTTTTTGATGAGTTTGTTCATAGGCTAAAGGATGAGGATATGTGGTTATAAAATGAATCGGCTGAGATCCTGGTCTTTCACGATATCTTGCAATTGATCTTTGACATACTGGGCATTGATGGTGACGTTTTTCTCAGGAAGCTCTTCGGCTTGAAAAGACACCTCTTCCAATAAGCGTTCGACGATTGTGAAAAGCCGTCGGGCACCGATATTTTCCGTGCGGTCGTTGACTTCGACGGCGGTGGCGGCAATTTCTTCGATACCATCGGGGGTAAAGTCCAGTACGATGTCTTCGGTTCCCAGCAGAGCCTGATATTGTTTGATCAGGGCATTCTTGGGCTCCGTCAAGATCCGGATTAAATCCTCTTTGGTGAGAGGTTCCAGTTCGACGCGAATGGGAAATCGGCCTTGTAATTCTGGGATCAGGTCTGATGGTTTGGCCACATGAAATGCGCCTGCGGCGATGAACAAAATATGGTCGGTTTTGACGAGCCCATGTTTGGTATTGACGGTGCAGCCTTCCACAATCGGGAGCAGATCGCGTTGGACCCCCTCCCGGGAAATGTCCGGACCCTGGTGTTTTTCTTTACCGGCAATTTTATCGATTTCGTCAAGAAAGACGATGCCGGATTGTTCGGTGCGGGTGATAGCTTCTTTAGTGACTTCTTCCATGTCGATCAGTTTTTGAGCTTCTTCATGTGCCAGAAATTTGAGGGCTTCTGAAACCTTCATGCGCCGGTCTTTTTTCTTGCCAGGCATCATCCCGCCTAGCATTTCTCGGAGGTTGTGCTCCATGTCCTCCATGCCGCCGATATTGGAGATGATCCCGACCGGAAGGCCTCCTCGTTCTTTGGTTTCAATTTCGACCATCCGATTATCGAGCTTGCCTTCTTTTAATTGCGTATGAAGCTTGGCGCGTGTGGATTGTTGCGGATCAGGCTTGTGAGGAGCTGTGGTGTGGGAGGCTTCGTTCTCATCCACATGGCTTGGTTCAACAGTTGAGGCCGACGGGGAGGGAGGGAGCAGGATGTCCAGTACCCGTTCTTCAGCCATTTCTTCCGCTTTCTGCTGAACGTTTTCGAGATACGCTGTTTTCACCTGGTTGATGGAAATATCCGTCAGATCTCGAATAATCGATTCCACATCCCGTCCCACGTAGCCCACTTCCGTAAATTTGGATGCTTCGACTTTAATAAAGGGGGCATCAGCTAATTTAGAGACACGACGCGACACCTCTGTTTTTCCGACACCCGTGGGTCCGATCATAATGATATTTTTCGGCACAATTTCCTCGCGAAGTTCGGGGCTGAGCTGTTGGCGCCGCCACCGACTGCGTAGCGCGATAGCGACCATCCGTTTGGCATCCTTTTGGCCGATGACATAGCGGTCCAGCTCTGCCACGATTTGACGCGGCGTGAGGGAATCGAGTTTTGGCGTTGAAGGGGGTTGTTGTTCCATAAGTTATGCCGATAACTCCTCGATGACGATATTATGGTTTGTGTAAATATCAATACTTCCGGCGATTTGCATGCTTTGCTCGACGATTTGTTTAGGCGTGAGGTCTGTTTGAGCGAGAAGTGCTCGGGCTGCAGCTAAGGCGTAGGACCCTCCCGAGCCAATGGCTAAAATACCATCTTCAGGTTCTATGACGTCACCTGTGCCGGAAATGATAAAGGACTGTTCATGGTTGGCAACAGCTAGTAACGCTTCGAGTCGTCGAAGCACGCGGTCCGTTCGCCAGTCTTTGGCGAGTTCGACGGCTGCACGAGTGAGTTTTCCTCGATATTCTTCTAATTTGGCCTCGAACTTTTCAAAAAGCGTAAAGGCATCAGCTGTGGCTCCGGCGAACCCTGCTAGGACTTGGCCTTGATGCATGGTGCGTAGCTTTCGGGCATTACTTTTCATCACGGTGGTACCGACTGTCACTTGACCGTCGGAACCCATAGCCACGATTGGGCCCTTTCGCACGCAGAGAATGGTGGTGGAGCGAATGATCATGGTTTCAGGCGATCTCCTTCTAATGATGAGGTGAGGGAAGAACCTGAACGTGGATGGGCTCGATCATATACTGCCATCAGTTGATCGGTCGCCACATGGGTATATTTTTGTGTGGTGGCTAACGAGGCATGGCCTAATAATTCTTGGATGGCTCGCAAGTCGGCTCCTTCATCCAGTAAATGGGTCGCAAAGGAATGGCGAAGTGTATGGGGGGTCACTGACTTCGGAAATCGATCTCCCGCCTGGCGCTTAATCAGGCGTTCGACGCTTCGAGTGGTTAAGCGACCGCCTCGTGCATTAAGAAACAGCGGAGGTGACCCGGCTCGGAGAGATGGCCCGCTGCTGATACTTCGCCAGTGGGGTTGTTTGGTCTGAGGAGGAAGTTGCCGTTGATATTCCCGTATGGCCTCCGTGGCCACAGTCCCGATGGGGACTCTGCGTTCTTTTTTCCCTTTTCCGCGTAATCGGATAAATTGGGTCTCAAGATCGATAGTGTCTGCATTCAATCCGACTAATTCCGACACTCGTGCTCCACTCGAATAAAGAGTTTCCAGGATCGCATGGTTCCTGGCCTCAATCCATGTTTGTGCGGGAGGTCTATCGAGTAAGGTGGTGGCTTCGTCTTTGGTCAAGACGGTTGGCAGGCGTGTGCCGAGACGAGGTGAACGAACCGCAGCGGCTGGATTGTGATGCAGGCGCCCTTCTTCAAGCAAAAACCGAAAGAAACTTTTGAGACAGGCCAATTTGCGGGCCAGCGATGTTTTCTGTAACCCCTGATCACTCAAGTGCTTTAAGTAGGATCGGATATGCAGGGCATCGATCGCCTCAGGTTGCGGGTCGGTGGCTGTTCCAAAAAACTGGGCCTGCATGTGTGCCAAGAACTGCTGAAGATCAGACTGGTAGCTGCGATGGGTGGCTGATGATACCCCACGTTCCAATTGCAGGTAGAGGATGAATGCTCGAATGGCGTCATTCATGATGCAAGTCCGGATGCTGTCATCCATGAGTGGAACTCGGTCAGCGCCCGCTCTTGAATCGCGAGCCGTTTTTGTTGTTTGTCTCGAATGGGCTTCGCGAGAGGTGGAAATATGCCAAAGTTGGTGTTGATGGGCTGAAAATGTTTTGGCTCACACGTCGTGATGTAATGGAGGAGTGCGCCATGAGCGGTGGTGGACGGGGGTGTGACGAGAGGCCGTTCTGATAAGAGGCGGGCGGCATTCAGGCCGGCCAGGCCTCCACTGGCGGCAGCCTCCACGTAGCCTTCGACGCCAACCAATTGTCCTGCAAAAAAGACGTTGGGTTGTTTCTTGAATTGCAGGGTATCCTTTAAAAGTAGAGGCACGTTGATGAAGGTATTGCGATGGATACTGCCACAGCGAAGGAATTCCGCTTGTTCCAGACCGGGAATCATGCGGAAGACTCTGCGTTGTTCGGGATACGTAAGTTTGGTTTGGAAGCCCACAAGATTGTAGCACGACCCGTGATGATTTTCTGCTCGTAATTGTAACACGGCGAACGGCCTGGTGCCGGTTTTGGGGTCAATCAGCCCCACGGGTTTCAAGGGTCCGAATGCCAAGGTTTGACGTCCTCGCTCAGCCATCACCTCAATCGGCAAACATCCTTCAAAGTAGGGAATGTTTTCAAATGATTTGGGTTGGACACGGTCAGCTTGGATGAGGGCGTCATAGAATTGGTTGTAGGTTTCTTCATCCATGGGGCAATTGAGATAGTCTGCCGTGCCTTTATCGTAGCGGGAGGCTCGAAAGATTCGGTCCATGTTCAGTGAATCTGTGTCTACAATGGGAGAAATGGCATCAAAGAAATACAGATTTTTTGAGCGAGTGAGCTGAGTCATGGCTTCGGATAATTTTGGCGAGGTGAGCGGACCTGTGGCGATAATACAGACGGCATCTTCGGGAATATCGTGAATCTCCTCGCGAAGGATGCGCACATTGGGGTGTTCAGTGAGTGCCTGTGTGATTTTCTGCGCGAATTGGTCTCGATCCACCGCTAATGCGGTTCCTGCCGGAATCGCGACGTCATCAGCAACTTTGATAATCAATGAACCAAGCTGACGCATTTCTTGTTTGAGAATGCCGGGGGCACTGAGAGGGTCGTTCGAGCCTAATGAATTCGAGCACACAATTTCAGCAAGGTGCTCAGTCTTATGGGCGGCAGTTTCCGTCTTAGGACGCATTTCATAGAGCGTCACCTTTGCTCCATGATTGGCCGCCTGCCAGGCAGCTTCAGAACCCGCGAGGCCGCCTCCAATGATGACGAGGTCTTCTCTCATGATGGATAGGGAATAAAACGGTTCAGCATACGACGAAAATATTCTTGGCAGCGATTCTAAAAATCACGAAAAAAAGGTGTCAACCTTCACATGAGACGCATAAGCCCGTCAAGGCTTGAATCACTCGTTTATGGCAATCCTTCGTGCTGCCGACCACGCCGTGTAGATTACGAAATTCATTCGTGCCATATTGAATGGGATTTCCGTGAACGTCGGTAAAGCAGCCTCCCGCGCCTCGTAGAATGGCTTCAGGCGCACAGGCGTCCCAGGCCTTGGTGTATGGCCCAGGCTCCATATAGCAGTCAGCCCCTCCTTGGGCGATGAACCCAATCTTTAGCCCCACGCTTCCCATTGGAAATTCATTCTGGATATTGAGGGTGCGTATGATGGTCGAGAGATGGGAGGATCGATGGGAGCGGGAAGCGACGAGGGACAGGGCGTGAGGGTCTTTGGCCTGTGTGGCCGTTAAGGGATGCCGTGCACCCTGATGCTCCATCCAGGCTTCTTGGCCTGTGATACCCACGAAAAGCTGGTCCTCTGTGGGCCGATACACAACGCCTAATTGGGCTTGGGCATTCAGAGCCAAGCCAATCATGATGGAAAACTCACCGTTGCGGGAAATAAACTCCTTGGTCCCATCTAGGGGATCGACGTACCAAATTCGACCGGTTCTCTGGAGGTGCAAGGGTGGCCTGCTTTCCTCTGCTATAATCGAATCCTGAGGAAAATTGGTTGCCAAGCCTTCGACGATGAGGGTGTTGGCTTGTTGGTCTGCTGCAGTGACCGGATCATTGAGTCCTTTATACGAGACGGCAAAATCTTGTTCGTAGATAGTCATAATCAGGCGGCCTGCTTGCCTAGCTAGGTCTGAAGCTATTTGAATTTCCCGAGACCAATTTTCCATAAGGCCCTAAAGGGGGCGATTCCTAGTATAAAGATCGCTAAGGAATAAAGTGGAAGTCATGGTTTCTGTGATGTTGATCATTGAACGATCGCTTGAGGAAGGATAGGAACAATGCCTCGTGTCGCCCTCTTCATTGTCATATTACTCATTATTGCCGTCGCGGTGTATTTCCCCAAATTTCGTCGAACCCTGGGAGTGATGTTCGTGCTGGTAATGGGGGCCATAGGGGTCATTATTTGGCAAGATACCCAGGAGCAAGAGTTGGAATTTGAACGGGTTTCTGTCAGTCAGGCGCAACTCTCGCAAATGCAATCGCGGCCAGGGTTAAATGCTCGATCATTTGTCCTGAGCGGCCGAATTCAGAATCTGGCAAAGGACTATACCATACTTTCGTTTATGCTTCAGGCCACGCTTAAAGATTGTCATGATGGAGCATGTGATATTGTTGGGCAAGAGAACACCATGATTCCTTTGACGATTCCTGCTGGCCAATCCCGCGACTTTTTGGTGACCATACCTTTTCCTGTTGTTCCGGTGGTAACGGGAGATGCCGCTTGGGAATATCACATCAAAAACATTCGAGCTCGGTAGGTCCTGGGGGAACATGAGAATTGACAATATTTAGAGGGGCTTCTTATACTTTCGTAGCCTTCCGGGTTAGAGTGAGGGTCCGTAGGGCCAAAGACTCATCAATTTTTTCCCGAAAAGTACAAGATTATGGGCAGCTGGGTCTTTTTCAGCATTGAGAATTGGTCTAAACCGCATTAACATAACGAACTTGGTGCTTATAGCATTTTTGAATTCAACGAAGATTTTTGTGTAAATTCTTGAAGAATGGAGACCTGTAGGACGATGACGACATCTTATAAGGTAATGCCAGGCCCTGAACATTTTCTCCCTCCTTCGGCGTCGTCGATGGGTATCCGATTGCCAGACCCTGGGCAAGCGCATATTCATGGCGCCATTGTTACAGAAGAAGAGGCTATGGAGCAGGCTGCCAGACAATTTCTTTCAGCCAAGGTGCCAACCATTTTCCCCGGTCCTTTGGTTTTGTGGGCCTGGAATGACAAGGCAGCAAAAAAAGCGAAAGCAGTTCGGCATCTCTATGAAACGATTAAGGAATGCATCGATCCCAAAATCCAGCAAGCTATGCTGATTCCCATGCCGGACTATCGCCCCAAATATCCCAAGATCAATCCAGAAATCGAAATTAATCCTAATCATCCAAATCTGACTATCTGGCATAACAAAATTGATGCCTGTATGTTTGTGGGAGTGCATTGCCATCAGGCTAATTTGTCCCTGAAAATTATCCGTGGGGGGACGAGCTGTTATACGGTGGCTATGTGTGCGCAAGCGGGCCATGAGGATGCCATGCTTTCGTTCCGGGATGCCACCGCTGAAAAGATCGGGAGACTGGCTGACTGGGTCAAGAAATTGAAAGGAACAGTGCCTCCTCCTGAATAAGGTTCAACCTTTTAGTGTATAGTATAGTCATAATTTTTAATTTTGGATTATTAAACAACAATCGAGCGTTGTCATAGTAAAT
>QJYE01000327.1 GCA_003235785.1 Nitrospirota bacterium | reverse complement strand
AGAAGTGGCAAGCGAATGGAGATGGCAATGCGTGTATTTTCGGCAGGCGGGGGCCTTAAAAGGGAACCCGACGACGAGCTAGACACACACCGCATCAAGAAGAATGCATCCAATTATTGTTGGATTCTCACGCTAGGCTCCCCCCGCCTTTAAAGATTCGAAACAAATACCAAAGAGAGGGAAAAACCACGAGTACCCCAAAACCCAGTGCGACGGCGATGAACCAAAGTGTCACCTGGGGAGCGGATGCGTTGAAGACGGTAAGATAGGGAGGTACCAGGTAAGGAAACTGCGCGATGCCCCATGCCCATACGGTTAAGGTCACTTGAAGGATGGCGCATGATCTAGCCCACCAGTAACGTCTGGTAAGGAGAAGTCCGATTGCTGCCACCGTCAAGCTCCCTATCGTTAGTTGAATGCCTCTGCCCCATAGGCTGTTGGTCAATTCTCCCCAAAGGTGAGGTGCCGAATTTTGTCCCAACATGAGGACCGCTTCTTCAAGTAATCCGGCAATTAAGGCAGCCATAATGGCTCTCCTCCGGAAGGTGTCCTGAAGCAGCGGGTTATGCGTCTCAAGAAGAAGGTATACGGCTGCCAAATAGGCAAAGAGAGTTAACGTGAAGAGTCCCATGATCAGCGGGAACGGTTTCAACCATGGGGAAACGTACCCGTCCCAAAATCCCGCGGCGTTTACTGGGAAATGGCCGACGGTTACTGCGCCAAGGATAGTTCCCAAGAGCAGGGGACTGATCAAGCTGGAGACGGAAAACAGTTGGTCCCACCGGAGGTGGATCTCGTCGTCTTTGACATCATAGTGCCGGAAGGCGAAAGTCGCGCCCCGCAGCACAATGCCCACTACCAAAAGGGTGAGAGGAATGTGGAGGGTGATGGCCAGGCGAGCATACACGGAAGGAAAGGCCGTGAATAAAATCGTGACAATCAGGATCAACCAGACATGATTGGCTTCCCATATGGGACCGATCGCCTCTCCGATTAACCGGTGCTGTTCCCGACGGGAGGATCCATGAGCCAGGAGATGCCACACGCCGGCTCCAAAATCGGCCCCGCCTAGGAGAGCGTAACAGGTCAGGGCGATCAGGAGGACTGCGGCAAGAAGCGTTTCGAGTCCCATCAGGCCAGAACCTCTTCCTCGGGTCTGGTAGGGGGCATCTCAAATTGTCCCGGGGTTGCCGAGATATGCCGCCACATCAACCAGACCACGATAACAGTCAAAAAGGCATAGAGACTGGCAAAAAGCATCAGCGGAATGGTTAACCCCGGTATGGGTGTGAGGGCCTCTGCGGTTTTCAGATAGCCCACAATGACCCAAGGTTGTCGACCCACTTCGGTGGCCACCCACCCGGCTTCAGTGGCTATAAAACCCACGGGAGTAGCCAGGACGGTAGCCTGCAAAAATCGCCTCGATGAGCCGGGTGAACCTTTTTTATAGGTGAGGGAAACTCCCCACAAAGCATGGGAGAGCATGATCACCCCCAAGAATACCATGAGTTGGAATGCCGTCCGTGATACATCGATGGGTGGCCAATTGTTTTTGTCAAACTCCTTCATCCCGATGACCCGCTCATAGGGGTCAAGGTGCAGCATAAGGCTCAAGGCAAATGGGATTTCCACGATATGATCGAAAGTTTCTGTTTCCTCATTCCAGACGCCGCCGATTCGAAAGGGCGCTCCTTCCTGAGTTTCAACCTGAGCCTCAAAAACGGCAAGTTTCAACGGCTGGAGTTTTGCAACCTGTTGGGCCAGCAAGTCACCACTGAACGGTTGAAGGATGGCACTGATCCCTCCGACCGCGAAGGCAATATTTAAGGCTTTCTGATGGAACATATTGCCTGGGTGGCGAAGCAACAAAAACGCATGAATGCCCGCGACGGCAAACCCCGCTGAAGCAAAAGCGGCCAGAATCATATGGGGGGCCTGGAACAACCCGGAAGGATTCAGCAGTGCGGCAATAGGGTCAATGTTTGAGGGGATGCCGTGGATCATCGTAAATCCCCTTGGGGTATTCATCCAGCCGTTGGCCATGACTACCACTACCCCTGACACGATCCCGCTCAAAGCCACCACTCCTCCTGCAGCAAGATGGGCGCGAGGACTAACCTTTCGCCAGCCATAGAGATAGATGCCCAAAAAGATGGCCTCGGTAAAAAATGCAAATCCTTCTATGGAGAAGGCCGGGCCAATGATCGGACCTGCCCATTCCATAAATTTGGGCCAAAGCAAGCCAAGCTGGAAAGATAAAACAGTTCCCGTCACCGCTCCAATGGCAAAGAATATTGCTGTCCCTTTAGCCCAGCGTTTGGCAACAGCCAGATATGCCTCCTGCCCGGTTTTTAGCCAGCGCCATTCTGCAAGGACCATAAGGAGGGGCATAGCCATGCCCACCATTGCAAAAATAAGGTGAAATCCCAGTGACATGGCCATCAAGGTTCTGGCTGCCAATAAATCGCTCATTCGTCTCTTATTCCTGGTGAATCACTAGGAGTGCCTACAGGTTGATCTAGGCTAGAGGCTAAACTGCGTTCTCGGACTTCTTACTGAGCAGGGTACGCCAGTGCATAGCCTTTGCGATCGAGTTCTGT
>QJYE01000257.1 GCA_003235785.1 Nitrospirota bacterium | reverse complement strand
GTTGACACAGCTCCAGATCCGCACCGGAGAGTAACACACAAAATTCTTCGCCCCCATAGCGTGCCACAAAGTCGGTCTTTCGAGGAAAGGTGGACACCAAACGATCCGCAAGCTGTTGAATCACCGCATCACCAGCCGGATGGCCATGCGTATCATTAATTTGTTTAAAGTGATCAATATCCACCATAAACACACAGGCCGGGGTTTCCGAGAAAAAACTCACACTGGCGGTGCGTTCCAACTGCAGATCCAAGGCTCCACGATTATAGAGGCGCGTCAGAGGATCCAAGATCATTTCTTTTCGCACACTGCCTAATTCCTGCTCCACCGCTCGCAGTTTTTCACCGAGGCGTTTGATCCGCTGTTGTTGACGCTTTTTGCGCTCATCAATCACGGCATTCATACCTTGCACGACGGAGAGCAAGGCTTGTTTGACCTCGCTAAACGAGCCTCCTTCTGTGGCCGCACGCAATTGGACCAAATAATTATCCACCTGCTGATCAGACTCTTGATCCTCCACAATGGCTCGTCCCACCGTGTTCGTAAATTCCCACAACACGTTTCGCACATCCTGCAGATTACGATTCACATAATTTTTTTCTTGTTGGCGATGGGTATTCACAAACTTGCTGAGTTCCCCCCAGTCGCGTCGAATGGGGCCTTCCTCCGCCTGAGCATCAGCAGGCCCAGTTGACATCCCTACCAACACATGCATCGCCCACCGTTCGAATTCTTTTTCAATCTCCTCTTCCGACCGCTCTTCCAGATCAAAGGCATGTCGCCCCAGAGTGCGTAGAATTCTGGCCAACGACTCTATCGCCTTATCTTGATCTTCGGCCTCGACAGCGTCCTTCGTGGCGAGTGTCTTAGGGACATTCATTGTTTTCTGACCTTTCTGATCGGTTTTCCCTCCTGACCAGGATCCAAGCATATATTTCTCCTCTTGCACCAACCAACTGACAGACCATGAAAACTGTGGATGTGTGGCATGCGAGATACACCCCATGACGGGAACCTGCGGGAATATCTGTTTGACTCAGTTATCGGCGATTCGTGTAGGTCTCTTGAGGAATTTTTGCTATGATCGTCCCCGAAAATCAGGTCATCCAACATCTTATTGACATTCTTGACCGTAGCTGAGTGATGCCTCCATCCCTCAAGCCTCAGGCCCAATTGCACCATCACATGATCAATCCTCGCCATATTTCCAGCCGGCATAACCACCAATTTAAGCGCTGGGTCTCGTTACTGGACTCCCAAGGGGTCAAAGCCCATCAGCAATGTCTGGTGTCGGGGGCCAAGCTCAGAATGGACCTCCTTCACCATTCCAGCGCATCGATCCATGAAATCCTGTTGCCCCCGTCTTACGAGATGCCTGAAAGCCTTCCGTTACACACCACAGGCTATCTGCTCAGCCAAGAACTCTTTCATGAATTGGATGTCTTTGGCACCAAAGAGCCGTTAGTGATCTGCACCATCCCCTCTATGCCACTATGTGATCTCACGCAACCACCCATTGGCTTGGAAATACTCTGTCCGATCGGTGACCCGGGAAACTTGGGCGCACTTCTTCGGTCCTGCCGAGTATTCGGCGTAAGCCGGGTGATTCTTCTTCGTGAAGCCGTCCACCCCTTTCATCCCAAAGTCATTCGAGCGAGTAGCGGAGCGGTCTTTGTCCAAGCGCTCAGCCTAGGGTGTTCAGTCGCGGAATTACATCGCCCTGAAGTCTTGCAATGGATTTGTGCTTTGGATATGAACGGAGACGATGTCGCAACGACATCATGGCCACCAAACGTCCGCCTTCTTATTGGCGAGGAAGGCATTGGCATTCCCTCATTAGATTTCCCGCAACGACTCAGCATTCCACAAATCCACACCTCCATCCCATTGAATGCCACCGTCGCCAGTAGCATCGCGCTATACGCCTACCGCCAACAGCATCCACACTCATCGCATAGCGCAATCAGTTAGATGAGACCTATCATTCCACAAGACGTTCCTGACAAACGGAGCAATCCATGATTCCACCGGGTATCTATCGTCACTACAAAGGGAACACCTATCAGGTTCTTGGAGTCGCCAAGCATTCAGAAACGGAAGAAGCCTTGGTGGTCTATCGCGCACTCTATGGGGAATGGGGGTTGTGGGTTAGACCCTTGGAAATGTTTTCTGAGAACGTCGAAGTAGAAGGGAAGTTGGTTTCTCGATTTACGCTCATTCAGCCTGAGAATGAACAATCCGATTAAACCCAGATTCAGCAGTAGAAAATGGTTACGGTGGGGGCTGCGCGATAAATGGGACCAGGCTGTCGTGAGGATTGGCTCCAGCTGGTGAGGGCTGAGGGGCTTCTGGGGGGTGTTCGTCGTCCGTCAAGGTCCACTCCAACTGCGCCGCAATCGGCAGCCCCTCTGACAGTGTCCGGAGCCGCGTCACAAACTCCGCCCGCTCCTCCCGCGGGACGGCAAACCGGACCTGAACCCGCCGCCCCTGGGGAATCAAATCGGCCCCGACGAGGAACACGAAATCTCGCACCGCCCGGAGCCGCCGTTCGAACCAACACCGCGGCAAAACGGTCTCCCGAAACCCCGCCAGCAGATTATAGGCCACCCCGCCCAA
>QJYE01000461.1 GCA_003235785.1 Nitrospirota bacterium | reverse complement strand
ATTTCTCGATAGCGTTGTTGGGAGGGAAGCCAAACCTCCAAGTCATAGGTCTTGGCGGCTGAAAACCCTAGATCACCGGTACACAAGGCCATGACTCGATAGGGCAGCTGTAATCGTTGAAGGATTGTTTCCGCCGAGTGAGTGAGCCGTTCTAATTCGTCATAGGAATTCGTAGGATTCACAAAGTTAACCAATTCGACTTTTTGGAACTGATGGACTCGAATTAACCCTTGGGTGTCTTTGCCGTAGGAGCCGGCTTCACGACGGAAGCAAGACGTATGCGCCACGTAACGAAGGGGAAGCTGGTTCGCTTCCAGAATTTCGTCTCGATAGAGATTGGTGACAGGGACTTCGGCGGTTGGGATGAGAAACAAGTCTTCTTCAGCTAAATGAAAGGCATCATTCTCAAATTTGGGTAATTGTCCGGTCCCGGTCATGGTTGCACGGTTGGCGAGAACCGGCGGGAGAATTTCCGTGTAGCCATGCTCTTGCACATGAAGGTCGAGCATGAAATTGGCCAATGCTCGTTCTATGTGCGCCCCGATGCCGATCCCCACTGAAAATCGTGCTCCAGCAATTTTTGTGGCTCGTGGAAAATCCAAAATGCCCAAGGACTCCCCGAGATCGTGGTGCGAGCGAGGAGTGAAATCCATGGTGGGTGGCTTTCCCCACCGGCGAACTTCCTGATTGTCCCGCTCGTCGTTTCCCATGGGAACAGAGGCATGGGGCAGATTGGGGATGCTCAGCGCCTGCTCGCGCAAGGGTTCTTCGATGGTTCGTAGCTCAACTTCCAAGGTTTGTATCTGTTCGCGAACTTGACGAAGCGCAGCCATGTGCTCATCAGCCGGTTGTTTGGCTCGCTTCAGCTCGGCAATACGGTCAGAGCCCTGCTTTAATTGATGGCGCATATCTTCGACCTGACGAGTCTTTGTGCGCCGGGTTTCGGAAAGAGATTGGAGGGTGTCCCATGGAACATCAGCCCCACGAGAGCCGAGTTGGGCCCTGAGGGAGTCAAGTTGGTCACTGAGCAAGCGGGGATTGTGCATGGTTGCGTCGGAAGGAATCCGAATTTATCATGGGTTCCTATGGCAGTCAATGAAAATGGTCGTGTCACTGATTTTTCTAGCGTTCAAATATCGTGATGCCCTACCTCTTCCCCTATGAAACGGCATTTGTCGTCATTGTGGTGCTGGTGATTATGGGATTGCTGGTTGCCAGGCATATCATCCGAAAGCGGCAGAATCCAGGCTAAGCCCTCTTGAAAGAGCCTGGCGCCAGACTTCCAAGTTCCTTGTGTATGGTCCCAAAAATGTGAGTAGGAGAGTGTTCTTGCGTTAGTTCCGCACCAACCGCGTTTTGTGTTGTCTTTTGCGGAAGTGCTCTCTATAATTCGTCTCCATTTTTACCGAAAGGACGCATTTTGCCATCGTCAGACATTGCACGGAGTGATAATCGAGGCCCCAGCGACCTTCGCCCGGTCAAAATTACACGTCCGTTTACCAAATATGCAGAGGGATCAGTTCTCATTGAAATGGGTGAGACCAAAGTGATCTGTACGGCATCTGTAGAAGAAAAAGTCCCCCCATTTTTACGGGAGAAGGGGCAGGGATGGATCACGGCGGAATATGGCATGCTTCCACGGTCGACGCATGATCGGATGTCGCGCGAGGCCAGTAAGGGTAAACAAGGCGGACGGACCTTAGAAATTCAACGGCTGGTAGGTCGGGCGCTTCGCGCCGTCACTGATATGCATCAAATGGGAGAGCGGACGGTGTGGATTGATTGCGATGTCATTCAAGCCGATGGTGGCACGCGTACCGCTGCTATTACCGGGTCCTTTATTGCATTGGCCGATGCCTTTGCCGGCTTAAAAGCCAACAACCGCATCACGCAATGTCCTTTACTGGATTATTTGGCGGCCATTAGCGTGGGCAAAGTCTGCGGTGAAATTCGATTAGATTTAGCGTATGATGAAGATTCTGAAGCCGACGTCGATATGAATCTGGTCATGACTGGTAATGGACGATTGGTGGAAGTGCAGGGCACAGCCGAGCATACGCCATTTTCTAAACAAGACCTTGATGCGTTTTTGGCGTTAGGATGGAGTGGGATCCAAGATTTGGTGAAGATCCAAAAAGATTTGGTAGGGAGCTTGAATTAGATTGAGTCTTTTCGACAAGACGGTGGTCCTTGCCACCAGAAATCAGCATAAGATCCAAGAAATTCGAGCCTTGCTCAGGGATCTGCCAATTCGATTTCTTTCGTTAGCGGATTTTCCTGATTTGCCAGAAGTGGTAGAGGATGGAGTAACCTGTCAGGAAAATGCGGTGAAAAAAGCGCGGGAAACCGCAGCCGGTTCTGGCCATTGGGCTTTAGCCGATGATACGGGCCTCGAAGTCCAGGCCTTAGACGGTCGTCCTGGTGTGTATGCTGCCCGCTATGCAGGCGACCAGGCTACCTATGCAGATAATTGCCAAAAATTATTAAAGGAACTGCAAGATATTCCCATTGAGCAGCGTGGCGCCAGGTTCATCACGGTGATGGCGTTGGCAGATCCACAAGGAAAGACAGAGGTCGTTGAAGGTGTGTTGCAGGGTCAAATTACCGACCGATTTT
>QJYE01000509.1 GCA_003235785.1 Nitrospirota bacterium | reverse complement strand
GGCGAGGGTTTGGAAGTGGATCTTCCGCCCACGAGCGAACGGCTGCAATTACTTCAACCATTTCCCCATTGGGACGGCAAGGACTTTGAGAAGCTTCCTATCCTGATTAAAACTAAAGGAAAGACCACAACGGATCATATCTCTCCTGCTGGTCAATGGCTGAAGTTCCGTGGGCATTTGGACAAGATTAGCGACAATATGTTTCTGGGGGCCAACAATGCCTTCACAGGGGAAGCTGGAAAAGCGAATAACGTCCTAACAGGGGAAAAGAATTTGACCCCAGCGGCCATTGCCCGTGATTATAAATCCAAAGGCGTTGGCTCTTTTGTGGTGGGTGATGAAAATTATGGTGAAGGCAGTAGCCGAGAACATGCAGCGATGTGCCCACGTTTTCTTGGGGTGTTGGCGGTGCTCACAAAAAGTTTTGCGCGGATCCATGAGACGAATTTGAAGAAGCAAGGCATTCTACCGATGACCTTTGCCAATCCGGCGGACTATGATCAGATTGAGCAAGAGGATCGTGTCAGTGTGACCGGCTTAAAGGATTTGGCGCCAGGGAAACCCGTCTCAGTGACCATCCATAAACCAGGCGGGAAAGACATCACGATTCAGGCGAATCATAGTATGACCGAGCCTCAAATTGCGTGGTTTAAGGCAGGCTCAGCGCTGAATGCATTGAATTAGAATCAAAATGGCAGTTGCTGCATCACAGGGCGGGAGATTGTGCCTGTTGATGATAGTACGATGGTCACGAGGGATAGCATAACGGTTTTTTTGAGGGTACCTGAATAATGTCTAGTGACGTGAACCAGCCCAAGCAATTTACTGAACAAGCCAGCATGATTCAGTCGCAAATGGTGACGGTTGAAATTGAGGGCAAGCCGTTCCAGGTTCCTGCGGGTATCACGTTGATGAAAGCGATGTGGTACGCCGGGAAAGACGTGGTGCGGGGCGCTGGGTGTTTGGGTGGGTTCTGTGGGGCCTGTGCCGCCTATTACCGAACGAAAGATGATCCAAAAGTCAAAACGTGTCTGGCCTGTTCCAAAGCGGTCGAGGATGGCATGTCGTTTTCTTTTATGCCAGCCTTCCCTGCTAGAAAAGCCATCTATAACATTCAATCGCTCAAAGATCCCAAACAGGATTTATTTGAACTCTATCCCGAGGCCCCATTGTGCCGTAATTGCAATGCGTGCACCGAGGCCTGTCCGCAAAAAATTAATGTTCGTGAAGGGGTGTGGAAAGCCGTGTTTGGAGATTTTCAGGCTGTTTCGGACATGTTCATGGATTGTGTGATGTGCGGGATGTGTACACCGGTGTGCATTGCGGATATTGCGCCGAATCTGGTGGCCGTCTATGCCAGTCGGGCACAGGGTGCCCATTTTACCGACAAACCGGAAGGGCTGGGTCAGCGCATCCAGGATATTTCCAATGGAAAATACCAACAAGACTGGAAGCGGATTCTGCAATTATCTGATGAAGACTTGCAGAAGACGAGTGCCGCCATTCTTTAACGAGTCATTTTTTTTCGATGGATATTATTGCCCAACATAATTTGGTTCATCAAACCAGGGATGCTCGTCGAGCCATCGACTTTCCCAAGTTATCTCCCGCTGAACGCGATTCTCTTATCAAAAAATATCATCCCGACCATCGAGCGCAGGCCTATCGACCCATCAAATTCGGGCCTAATGCTGGGGAATTAACGGTCACGGAAGTCGCGACTCTTCTAGAAGGGGATAGCCCGCTTCCTGCCAATCTTTCTCTGGTGCCAAAATATTCGGTTGATGTTTTAGTTGTTGGTGGAGGAGGTGCGGGTTGTGCCGCAGCGCTGCATGCTCATGCCGAAGGAGCCAATGTTCTTTTAGCGACCAAGTTGCGGTTAGGCGATTCCAATTCTGTCATGGCTCAGGGCGGAATGCAGATCGCCGTGGCTCCTGATGATTCACCGGTCCAGCATTTCTTGGATACCTTAAAGGGTGGTCATATGAAAAATGACCACGATCTCTTGAAGGTGATGGTTGAAGATGGTCCCACGATTGCGCAATGGTTGTTAGAGTTGGGCGTACTCTTTGATCGGCAAGAGGATGGCAATTTGCATGTCAAAAAAGGCGGCGGCAGTTCAAAGGCTCGTTTGTTGACCTGCTCGGACTATACCGGTCTGGAAATCATGCGGGTGCTGAAGGACGAAGTTTTAAATCAAAAAATCCCGCTCATGGAATTTAGTGCGGCAGTTGAGCTCCTGAGTGATGAGAATGGTGCCTGCACGGGAGCGGTGTTGCAGGATTTGGATAATAAACGGTATGTGGTAGTGGCGGCAAAAACGGTGATTCTGGCCACTGGGGGAATTGGTCGGCTGCATATCCAAGGATTCCCCACCAGCAATCATTTCGGGGCGACGGGCGATGCCCTCGTGTTAGCGTATCGTATGGGTGCGCCTCTCGTACAGATTGATACCTTTCAATATCATCCCTCAGGTGGAGTGTATCCGGAACAGTTAGTGGGGGCCCTGGTCACAGAAGGCATTCGTTCTGAGGGGGGGCATTTAGTCAATGCTAATGGCGAGCGCTTTGTGAATGAATTGGATACCCGTGATGTGGTGTCGTCCTCAATCATCAAAGAATGTGAAGAAGGACGGGGAGTAAGAACTGCTGCCGGGCGACTCGGCGTGTGGTTGGATACGCCGTTATTAGATGTGGCACATGGTCCTGGTACCTTAGATAAACATTTCCCGGCTATGGTGCGACAATATGAACGCTATGGAGTAGATATTCGAAAAGATCCGGTCTTAATTTACCCGACGCTGCATTATCAAAACGGCGGAGTGAAAATTGGGGTAAATGGGGAAACACCTGTTGCCAACTTATTTGTGGCCGGGGAAGCTTCCGGCGGGTTGCATGGGAGAAACCGGTTGATGGGCAATTCCCTCTTGGATTTAATGGTATTTGGCAAACGCACAGGATTGACAGCGGCTGCGCGTGCCAAATCTCTTTCGCAAGGAGCCCTCACGCTTGATCATGTGACGAAGTTTCGATTAGAGGCCAAGCGGCATCAGGTATCATCCGGGCTGACCTCGCCGATGGTGTTGCCAGCCTATACGCGACAAGTCTCTTAGGGCGAAGACGGTTCCTGTCGTTAGTTCTGGGCGGGAGAGCGGTCCGACCTATTATGCAGTTCAATATACCCAAAGGACGATTATGAATATTCATGAGTTTCAGGCGAAACAATTATTTGCTCAGTTTGGCATTCCGGTGCCTAAGGGCAAAGAAGTGAAGAATGCCCGGGCTGCGGAAAAATGGGCGGCAGCACTTGAAACATCGGTTTATGTTGTCAAGGCACAAATTCATGCCGGAGGGCGAGGTAAAGCCGGTGGGGTCAAGCTCACCAAAAATCGAGAAGAAGTTCCAGGTCTGACGCAGGAACTCATTGGCAAAACCTTAGTCACGCATCAAACGGGGCCCAAAGGCCGAAAGGTCAGGCGGCTGCTCATTGAAGAAGGCGCGGGGATTGCCAAAGAACTCTATCTGAGTCTGTTGGTGGATCGGGACTCGGGATTTCCCACCTTTATTGCGAGCACCGAAGGGGGAATGGATATTGAGGAAGTTGCGGAACACACCCCTGAAAAAGTTCTCAAAGAATCCATAGATCCGGCGGTCGGATTTCAAGGCTACAATGGGCGCAACTTGGCATATGGCCTCGGTCTCCCTGATTTTGAGCCTGCGGTCGTCAAGCCATTCCTGCAAATGCTGGAAAACCTGTACCGCTTGTTCATGGAGAAAAACGCGACGCTCATAGAAATTAATCCATTGGTGATTACCACGGATAAGCGTCTTATTGCATTGGATGGAAAAGTTTCCTTTGATGACAATGCGCTGTTTAAACATCTGGATGTCCAAAAGTTCAGGGATTTACACGAAGAAGAACCCTTAGAGATTGAGGCCGGGAACAATAATCTGAACTACGTCAAGTTGGATGGTGATATCGGGTGTATGGTGAATGGGGCCGGGTTAGCTATGGCAACCATGGATGTCATTAAACTTGCCGGTTCAGAGCCGGCCAATTTCCTTGATGTCGGTGGGGGAGCGACAAAAGAAACCGTGGCCGCAGGCTTTCGCATTTTGCTCAAAGATAAAAAAGTCAAAGGGGTATTCATAAATATTTTCGGTGGGATTGTTCGTTGTGAGCGCATCGCCCATGGGGTGATTGAAGCGGCCAAGGAAGTAGGCATCAAGCTGCCCGTGGTGGTACGTCTTCAAGGCACCAATGCCGAGGAAGGCCGAAAACTTCTGGCTGAATCAGGATTGAAGGTCGAAGCGGTCGCAGACCTCTGGGAGGCTGCCCAACGCATCGTGGAACTCCGAAAAAAGAAAAAATAAAATCCTCAAAGGAATCTTCTTCTCGATTCGTGAAAGGTGATGTGGCATGAGTATTCTCGTTAATAAAAATACACGGGTGGTGGTTCAAGGGATCACCGGGAAAGAAGGGTCCTTTCATGCGACCCAATGCAAAGCCTATGGGACGCAAGTCGTGGCAGGGGTGACGCCAGGAAAAGCCGGACAAGAAGTGGAAGGCATTCCGGTATTCAATACGGTTCGTGAAGCCGTCAAGAAAACGGAAGCCACGACCTCCTTGATCTTTGTGCCGCCTCCCTTTGCCGCCGATGCGATTTTAGAAGCCGCCGATGCAGGCATATGGCTGATTATTTGTATCACCGAAGGGATCCCCGTGAATGACATGGTTCGTGTCAAACGGGCTCTTTATGGAAGGTCGACGCGTCTCATTGGTCCCAATTGTCCTGGCATCATTACCGCAGACGAATGTAAAATCGGGATCATGCCGGGCTTTATTCATAAAAAAGGCCGGGTGGGCGTGATTTCGCGCAGTGGCACCCTCACCTATGAAGCCGTCAATCAGCTCACCAACTTAGGCCTTGGCGAAACGACTTGTGTGGGGATCGGTGGCGATCCGATCATTGGGACGGGCTATATTGATTTGCTTCACATGTTTCAAGAGGACGAGGAAACAGAAGCCGTAGTCATGATCGGTGAAATCGGTGGTGATGCGGAAGAAAAAGCTGCGGCATTCATTAAGCAGGAAATGACCAAACCCGTCGTGAGTTTTATTGCCGGTATTACTGCGCCTCCCGGCCGTCGCATGGGACATGCGGGGGCCATTATCACAGGAGGAAAAGGCACGGCCGCAGATAAAATGGCTGCTCTGGAAGCTGCCGGTGTGACCGTCGTAAAAAATCCAGCGGGAATTGGTGAGGCGGTCAAAGACGTGCTAGGAGCCTAATCCCTTTACCTGGTTGTCCAACAAGCAATTGGTTTTTTGCTGAAGCGTCCAATCCTTCCTGTGATGTAAGAGGGAGAGTCGGTAACATTTTTGGAGAGGGATTCATGCAGATTCCTTGCCGATGATTCTTCTAAATAGATAAGCCAACCATTACTGTGTCTTGGGCTTCTCATCTTATTTTTTTTTCCGGTCGATCCCAATCAAAAATTTTTAGCTTGTCCATTCGTCTATGACGCGTGATGATAGGCCATGTGAAATGTCTACTGAAACATTCACTTTCTCTATACCTGCTGAAAAAATGGCACAAAGAGGGAATGGGGAATCTATGGTTAAAGTAAGGACTTCTTCCTTGACAGAAACTCAAATAGGCGACGAGGAAAGTCTTTTACAAGAAGAATGGGCAGCTACTGTTTGATGCGGCCATTGCGTTCAAACAGCTCAAATGCTGGGAATGGATGTATGTTCCTAGAAGCGGTAGTTGGGAGAAGTCCTAGCCTTGAATGTCTATCCGGGTCAAAAGGGGCTTGCACGTTACCGACCACTGCAGTGCCTGGAACAGCGGTATAAAGAGCCATTTCTTGATCTTATATGTGTAGCCTCTCCGTCTTAAGTTAGAGGACAAATCCAGGCTAAAAAGCAATGTAAGATCTAGCAATAACCCCAAATGCTAGTTTCTTGGCAGGGCCGGAGGTTCGGGATCAGGAATAATCGGCGGTGGCAGAGCATCCATTCCACGACTGCGTACCCTACCTCCTATCCCCTGCAGTCCTTGGGAGGCGGGATGTCCCTGTATTTGCTCTAGAAGTTGTTGCCGGTTGATTGTGCCCTGTTGAGTGGATTGCCCGCCTGAACCGGAGCCAGTGGTGAGCCCTTTCGCAGGGGGCGTGTGACATACCACCCGGTACTCAATTTGATTGGATACAAATTCGGGGGAAATCCCATGCATCCGGATTTTGCCGGTCTCGGCCCCCACATTATTGGGAATATTATAGGAGACGTTTCCCACTGCAATTTTGAGATCATTGGTCGTAAGGGTCTTAATTTCGCTGGATCGGCCCTTATCATCCTTCAGACGGAACTTCACTGCGACATTCTTGTGGTTGGTCCTTACTGCGTAATCAAGCTTCAGCCGACACACCCCGCTATGGCCTGCCACCACTGCGTGTTGCAGTATGGCGCTTTCGACGCGATCAATTCGGGCTTGCGAGCCAACACCCCCGACGCCGGGTCCTTGCGCGCCGGCAAACTTCTTACATGTTAATCGGACGATTGGAGAAATTTGACCGGAACCAGAAGCGGGGGGTACTTCGGTGGCGTTTGCTCCTCGCGGGGCCGTAAAGCCGACCCCGTACTGGTAGGTGGCGAGAATGTTGATAGTTCGATCTTGTGCCCAAATCTCTTGGTCACTCATGCCATTGCCTTTTAAGCGATCGACGAGGGCATTGCATTGCGTCGCCAACCATTGTTGAAGTTCGCGGGCTGGAATACGAACGGCGACTGTACTGTCGATGGTACGTTTGCGAATATTGGCATAGTTTTTGTGGTATCCCCAGAGTTGCCCCGATAACACTGAGGTTTGAAAATCTTGATTTTTTAAAACCAAATAGGCATTAACCTCTGTTACCCGGCCTGCGACTCCCGCATGGGCTTTGATTAAAACCTTGGCCTGCATATCTTGTTGTGGGCTGAGTTGCGTGTAATGGACGGAGTTTCCAGTAACGGAAAAGGCAGTTGGGGTCGGGCCTTCTACCAATTCAGCATTCTGGTAATCGGCGAAAGCGACCTGATGGCCTCCCCAGAAACTGTGAATAAGGAGCAAAAAACCGAACATCAGGAGTGGGAGTTTCATAACCTATCTCCTTTCTTTTCTTGGCGAGTGAAAAAACCGGGAATAGGAATTTTAAACGCTATTTTTGGGTAATTGAAAACTTACCAAAGAAGCAGCGGAGGGGCAATCGCCCAATCAGCGGTCACAAAATGAGGGGTTTTAGGCTGCGAGAAGGGGCTTACCGGTCCCTGGCCAAGGCTCTTCCCAAAAATGGCGACACCGAGGGGGATCTGAGGCGGATGAAGACCAAGGGGGACTGTGGGTTCAGGAATTGAACCGGACGGAAGCGGATGGCATCCACTTGGTCTCAGGTTGTTTGAAAGAGATCGTCGGTCCGGGCCGGTGCACGGGGTGGGGCCTGGGTGGGCAACACCAGGTGGCGAAGAATTTTGCCGAGCACCGTGGGATCTTCAATGCTTGTCCTGAGCCAGCCTTAGGGGCCGCGTGGATGCTCCAGGGGCCCCGCACTGCGGACAGGTGGTGATGTCGATCGCGGAGACCCGTTTGAGCAATTGCGCCAAGCTCATCCAGGCCCGTGGCGAAGTCAAGGGGGATCGTCTTCTCCATCGGGGGTGTTCGGCGCCTGACCGGCCTCACCGGGAACAATCTGGGACCGCAGCGCGGCATTGGGTGTGAGCACGCCATGGAAGCGAATGAGCCTAAAAACGGCAGTTGGTAGGCACGCAACCCTTCGACACGCCCGCTTCGCAGGCTGCGCCGGGCGAACGGACACTTCAACAATTGGGTGAGCACTTCAAAAACCGTTCGTGCTGAGCCTGTCGAAGCATGGGCGGTGTTTCATCACAATAACTGCCGTTTTTAGGATGAGATGGAGCCGGGGACGCGGAACGAGTGCTGCCAGGCGTTGCAGAAATTCCAGCGGCGTCATGACGAGATGAGTGGTGCTATCGCGGTACGGGGTTTTGAGTTGAAGGACGACCTCACCAACTGGTGTACGGCGTAATCGTTTGTGGCTTAGAGCCGGGCGCGTGATATACCGACATAGGCGTTCGAGTTTTTACCGCTGTTGGGGGCCACGCTGCGTGTCGGCATGCAGGCTAAACCCCTGGGCATTGATACAGATGCCGTGAGAGGCCCAGGTGATTAGATGCTCCGCAGGTGGCGTTCATTCTAAAATGGGAGAGTGCTGGCTTAAAAGTTTAAGTCTCGAGAAAAGAGGACGTTGAGTCGTCGGGTTCGATTCGGGAAGTTCACCTTACGGTGATCCCCGAAGTCTTTCTGCCTGACGACGGTGAAGTTGATTGTCCTCAAAATTCACGAGTCAGGTACGAAAGGGGTAAGCACGTGGATCAAAACCGGATCAGCGTCGTGCCTCCACAATCAAGAGGTTGCATAAAGTTCGTATAGATGATGTGTTGGACGTTTACTCTTCTGCTCTCCATGAGGACTTTTGATATACGTGTGGAGAT
>QJYE01000529.1 GCA_003235785.1 Nitrospirota bacterium | reverse complement strand
TACATACCTCACTTGATCCTGTCAGCTAAAAAGTGAAAACAAGCCAAGCCTGGTCATTTGGAGAGGTGCGGGAAACCCGTTCCGAGGTATTTGAAGGTGGGAAGGTTGATTTTGGAATAGGCGGATTTTTGATTTAAAAAAAGAGAGAAAAGGGCCTGACAAGTAGATTGATCGCATGTGGGTTTTAACGGCTTATCCCCCAGGGAGGATAGGGAGTGAGGCAGTGGGGGCGGCGATGTTGGAGAACATGAGGGTGGCGTTGACAGCCCAATCGATGAAGGGGCCGGGGTAGATGCCTAGGAGTAGCGTCCCTGCGATGCCCACATAGACGGCAATTTTAATTGGCATGGATGTGGTAATGGGTGAAGAGTCGGTGGGTTCGTTGATATACATTTTTTTGACGACGATCAAATAGTAATACATGGAGATGACAATATTGATCAGTCCGACAATCAGCAGGGTATACAGCTCTTGGTTCATGGCCGCGATAAATAAATAAATTTTTCCAATAAAGCCTGCCAGAGGTGGGACTCCGGCCAGTGACAATAGAAAGAGGAGCATGGCCGCGGCCAGGAAAGGTGAGCGGCGATTTAAACCATTATAATCCTCAATTTCATCGCTTTTAATGACTCGGCTGACGGCAATGATCACTGCAAAGGCTCCCAAATTCGCAAACATATAGGTCAGCAGGTAAAACATGATGGCATCACTGCCTTGCTTGGTGCCTGCCGCTAATCCAATCATGATATTCCCGATTTGTGCGATCCCTGAATAAGCGAGTAGTCGTTTGATGTTCTTTTGAGCAATCGCCACGATGTTGCCGTAGGTCATGGAAATGATCGAGGCGATGACAAAGAGCAAGACCCACATGGGCTTGAAAGAGGCCAGCGCCACAAAAAACATTCTGATCAGAATCGCTAAGGCGGCCGCTTTGGGCGCAATAGACAAAAAGGCTGTGACAGGAGTGGGGGCACCTTGATAGGTGTCAGGAATCCACGCATGGAACGGCACGGCGCCGATTTTGAATCCTAGCGCGGCAAAGATCAGAATGAACCCGATAGCCAGCCCATAGCTGCCTGGTGAGCCCGCCATTTCTGAGAAGATCAAGGTTCCCATCTCTCCGTAGACCAAGCTAATGCCATAGGCTAAGAGACCGGCAGCAAAAACCCCCAAGATGAAGAATTTCAGGCCGGCTTCCGATGACCGTTGATCATCCCGGAGATAGGCGACTAAGACGTAAAAGCCAAAGGTGGAGAATTCTAATGTGACAAAGACCGATAAGAAATCGTTCGAAGAAGCCATGAACATCATGCCGATCGCTGACATGAGGACCATGAAATAATATTCGCCACGGAAAAAACGGAATGCACGAACATAATCAATCGAACTGAAAAGGACGAGGGCTGTGGCCGCCACGATGACGATCTTGAAGAAGATCGCCAAGTGATCGAGCACATACATATTTTTAAAGAGCGCTCCGGTTATGCCATTTTGATCGAAAGCGAATAACATGAAGGCGGTGATGCCCAATCCAGCGATACTTAAATGCGCCAGTTGTTGATGCGTGATGCGCTTCAGAGAGAAATCCAGCGCAAGGATGACGCACAGCCAGATGGTGAGAAAAATCTCTGGAAGCAGTAGGAGAAGATCTGCGACGGATAATGAGAGGTTAAAGGTCATGGGTTCGTGAGAGGTGAAAAGTAAAATGTAAGAAGTCTATCCTTATGGGAACAGGCCTTGCGTATTCTGTGTGACTAAGGGCGCGACCTGGGTGATTCGGTCCACCATGGGTTCCACGGTTGACTTCACTACGTCATAAAAATGTCCGGGGAAAATGCCTAAGATAATGCTGCAAGCAATCAGCAGAAGGAGTGGCATCCGATCCACCCAATTCTTGGCATCTGCCGCGTGAGCATATTCCGGATCCATTTTCCCGTAGAACAGCCCCCGCATCATTTTGAACATATACGCCATGGTGAGGACGATTCCCAAAACGGCCACTATCACTTGTAATGGATATTTGTCCCAACTACCTACAATAATCATGATTTCAGCAACGAAATTGATCGTGCCGGGCATGCCGATTGACGCCATGCAGGCCACAATAAAAGCTCCGGCAATAAATGGCATTTTTTCTACCAGACCACCCAAAGAGGGAATGTCCCGTGTGTGGGTTTGGTCATAGACCCAGCCAGCCATCGCAAACAGCATGCTTGTGGCTAAGGCATGGGCAAACATATAAATGACTGCTCCAGATAGACTGATGTAACTCAACGCAGCCATTCCCAGGAAGATGTAGCCCATATGGCTGGAACTGGAATAGCCAATGACATATTTGGTGTCCTTGGCAAAGTACGACACGAGTCCGCCATAAATAATTGAGCCGATACAGAGGACGGCCGCAATCCACATCAGGTCACGCGTGGCTTCAGGAAGAATTTCAAAATTCACACGAATAATAGAAAAATGGCCGAGTTTCATTAAGACGCCTGCATGTAACATGCTGGTGGCGGCGGGCGCGGCTGCATGGCCCACAGGCGACCAGGAATGCAACGGCCAAATTGGGGCAATGGAGGCAAATCCAAAAAAGATCAATATCCAGATAAGCGTGGAAAGCGAATCGGAGAACTTGGCTTGTTCCCGAAGGACCAGAATGTCAAACGTATGCAATCCGGAGAGATGGTAAATAAGCAAAATGCCCATGAGCGCCACGACGGCGCCGGCTGACAGGAAGAGGGTCAGCTTCATGGCTGCATATTCCTTACTGTTCGAGCCGAAATTGAAAATAAAATCGACTGAATCGCGAAGCTTGAGGCCTTCGGGGTCGGTCATGGAGAGGTAGCCCTTGGTATGGCTCCCCCACACGCCCAGCAATAAATACATGGGTAGCACCGACATTTCGTAAAAGAAATAGAGGAAGAACAGATCAAGGGACATAAAGACCCCGATCGTTGCGGCAGCCAGGATTAAGAGGAAAATATAAAATTCCTTGGTCCGGTCTTTAATATGCCACGAGACGAAAATCCCGGCGAACAACAAAATAGCCGAGGCAAAGACCAATGGTCCTCCGATGCCGTCTACTCCGACATAAAAGGCAATACCGAGTTCTTCCGACCAGGCAAATCGTTGGATAAATTGGAATCCGCCCTTTGCCGTATCGTAGGCAAAGAACATATAAAATGAAGCCAACAGACTGATGCCGGCGGAAATTGCCGCAGTCATCCGCACCATGAATTCTTCCTGGCGAGGAATGAAGATTAAGGCAATAGACCCAAGAAAGGGTGCAAAGAGAATAATTAATAAAGAATATTCACCCATAAGAATTAGTTTCGTATGCTTTCAGGAGGAAGAGTGTCCACATGATATTGGGCGATGGCCGTTTCCGGGTGTACCCGATCCACCACGGCCTGCACCGATCCGTTCACCATTCGTAAAAATGGAGAAGGATACAGGCCGATCCAAAAAATCATGATAGATAGGGAGAGGCCAATTGCCCATTCCCGAGTATTTAAGTCAGGGATTACGCCTGGCAGGCTTTCTTTTAATGGACCAAAAATGGCGCGTTCATAAAACCATAGGAAATAGGCGGCCGCGAAAATCACCCCCGTAACAGCAATGGCCCCATAGACCCACCAGGCTTGAAAGACGCCCAATAGGATAAGGAATTCGCCAACGAACCCGTTGGTTCCCGGCAATCCAATGGAGGCCATGCCGATAATGAGAAGGAAGGTTGCCAGTAACGGCATTTTCTTCGCAAGGCCGGTGCATTGTCGAACATCAGTATGGCCTAATCGTTCGTACATAAATCCAGCCAGGAAAAATAATCCAGCGGTGCTAAAGCCTAAGTTAATCATGGTAATCAGGCTGCCCTGGATACCTTGAAAATTCAAGGCAAACAATCCAATCACCACAAAACCCAAGTGACTGATGCTGCTGAAGACGAGTAAGCGTCTAAAGTCAGGCTGAATAATGGCCACGATGGCTCCATAGACAACGGCGGCCAGCCCAAGTGTCATGAGAATCGCCACGACGGTCTCATTTCGTGAGGCATCCGGAAGCAAGGGCATGGAAAATCTCAGGAAGCCATAAGTGCCCATCTTGATGCCTGCAAACATCACGGACATTGGAATGGGCCCTTGCACAAGCGCATCGGGAAACCAGGAATGAAACGGGAAAACAGGCGCTTTAAAAGCCAGGCCGAGGAAGATCAACCAAAAAATTAAGAGTTGTTGGCTGAGTGGAATTGAAACGGACAGCAGATCGATAAAGTCAAAACTGTATACCTGCTTGGCTTCAAAATAATTCAAACTCAGGAGACAAAACCCCACCAGCATGAAGACGCTGCCCAACAGGGTATAGAGGACATATTTCAATGCGGCGTAATGGCAGTCTTCTCCTGGGCCCCATAATTTAATCAGGAAGTAGCTGGGGATGAGCATAAGCTCCCAAAAGACGAAAAAGACAATTAAATCGATGGAAGCAAAAATCCCGATGAATGTGGCTTCTAAAGCCAAAATACTCATATAAAAGGCTTTGGGCTTCAGGGTCACCGAATCCCAGGAATAGAGCACCAGCAGCACGGTTAGAAATGCGGTTAAACCCAGAAACAGCACGCTGATACCATCGACGGCGAGGTGATAACTAATGCCAAGAAAGGGGATCCATTCATGGCGTTCTGCGAACTGCATGGCTGCAGTGTCTGGCACAAAGAGCATCAGCATGAATGCCGCCACAACCATTTCGAGCCCCGCGATGCCAAGAGTGGCCAGGCGAACCTGGGCATGGTCTTTTAATCCCCAGACCACCAATGCCCCCAGTAAGGGAAAGAAGGTCAAAAAGGACAAAATGGGAAAACCGAATGAAAGTTCTTCTTGCATAGAAATCTATCAGTACAGACTGGAGTCAGCCGAGGATGCGCCGGCAAACCAGAGCCACACGAGATGAATCAAGATGGCCAAGCCAATAATAAGAATCGCGGCATAATGATGCACCATGCCGCTTTGCAATTTTCGCCAGGACCAAGCAAGCAGGTGGTTGCCATAGCCAACCACATTCAGCCCGGCATAGATCACGTGTTTTTCGGTCCAAGTAATCCCTGCCGCGCTGATATCCGTCCCTTTGCCAATGCCGTTGACGAAACGGTCGAGGACATGTTGATCAAACCAATCCCAGAGCATTCCTAGTTTCTTAAACGGTTCGACAATGAACCGGTCATAGAATTCGTCAACATAATATTTATTCAACAACGTCGTGTACATCTGCGGAGATTTCTCAGCCCATTCATTCGCCATTTGTGGACGAATGGAATACATATAATGGGCCAAGCCCCATCCTCCCAAGGCAATCGCCACGGCCACCACCATTAATCCGAGAAGTGTGCCCATTTCCACGGCATGCGCTTCGGTTCCTACTGGAGTTGCGACGTCATGTAGGAAACCGTGAAACCAGCCATGCTCCGGAGGGACGCCAAGGAATCCGCCTACCACGGCAAGGCCGGCGAGGATCATGAGTGGTCGCGTCATGATAGGGGGTGATTCATGGATATGTTTGGCCACATGAGGCTCGACACGGGATTGTCCATAGAAAGTCAGATAGGTCAAGCGGAACATATAAAAACTGGTCAAAAAGGCACCGAGGGCCGCCAGAAGGTATAAGTGGTAATAGCCATGCACAAATGCATGCGCCATGATTTCATCTTTACTCCAAAAGCCAGCGAGGGGGGGAATGCCGGCAATGGCGAGCGTCCCAATCAGGAAGACTTTATGGGTGACCGGAATCTTGTTATGTAGTCCACCCATCTTTCGAATATCTTGTTCACCACTCAGAGAGTGAATCACGGCCCCTGCAGATAAAAAGAGGAGGGCTTTGAAAAAGGCATGAGTCATTAAGTGGAAAATTGCTGCCGTATAGGCCCCCACACCACATGCGAGAAACATATAGCCCAATTGACTGACCGTCGAGTAGGCCAACACGCGTTTAATATCGTTTTGGACCAATCCAATCGTGGCGGCAAATAAGGCCGTCACCCCACCCACAATGCCGACGGTGGCTAAGGCAATGGGAGCCATATCAAACAGCACATGATTGCGAACCACCATATAGACGCCTGCCGTGACCATGGTCGCAGCATGAATGAGCGCGCTCACCGGTGTTGGACCTTCCATGGCATCAGGCAACCAGGTGTACAAGGGCAATTGCGCGGATTTCCCAAAGGCCCCAATCAGGAGACAGATGGTGATGGCCGTGGCCATTTCGGTGGAAAGTGATGCGGCTTGGGATAACACAGTGCTGTAGTCGAGTGATCCGAAATGGGAAAAAATAAGAAAGACGGCAATTAAAAATCCTGCGTCACCGATTCGATTGACGACAAAGGCCTTTGTGGCCGCTTTTCCTGCAGAGACCTTCTCGTAGTAATACCCAATCAACAGATAGGAACAGAGTCCCACCCCTTCCCAGCCAATGAACATCACCACATAATTCGAACCCATCACGAGCAACAGCATGGATACCATGAAGAGGTTCATGTAGGTGAAGAATCGCGTAAAGCCTTCTTCGCCATGCATATAACCCACGGAGTAGACATGAATCAGAAAGCCCACACCGGTTACCACCAACAACATAATGGTCGTGAGAGAATCAATTAAAAAAGCCAGATTGATCGAGAGATTGCCGCCAAAAATCCATGACCAGGCAATCACTTCACGCGGTTCGGGGTTGGCAAGTATGGAGGTAAAGACGCCTAGTGTGCACAGAAAGGAAAGGCCGACCGAGCCAAAAGCCAGACGCCCGGCCCATTCATGGGAATACCGTGAGCCGAAGAGTCCGTTGGCTAATACGGCCAGAAGTGGGAACAGAGGAATGAGTAAGACTAGTAAATCAAACACGTTACCACTTCAGAATATTGATTTGATCGACATTGGTGGCCATCTTCCCGCGGAAGATGACAATAATAATGGCTAACCCCACGGCAGCTTCGGCTGCCGCGACGGCAATAATAAACAAGGCTGACATTTGTCCGGCCATGGAATTCAGGTAATGAGAAAAAGCAACCAGGTTAATGTTGGCCGCATTGAGCATGATCTCAACACTCATTAAGACGACAATAAAGTTGCGCCTGATCAGGACGCCGACCAACCCAGTCATAAATAGAATGGCGCTGACGGCAACATAGGCGGAAAGAGGGATCATGGTGGTGGTTCTTAGGGTGTCGATGAATTAGCCGGTTCCGGATTTTCTATTTTGACAGGGGTTTTAGCCAGGACGATGGCTCCAATGACGGCACCAAGCAGGAAAATCCCCACGATTTCAAAAAGGAGCAAATAGTCGCTAAACATGGTGATTCCCACCGCATGGCTGGGTCCAGTGGCTAAAATCAGCTCTGGTGTGGCTGTGCCCATGGTGCCGCTATAAGGCGAGAGCATTAAAAGAATGAGTAATTCGGCAAGGAGTCCCATGCCAGCGAAAAATAAATACGGATATTTCTTATGCAGATGCTGCTCTTCGGTTTTTAAATTCATCAACATCAGAACGAAGAGATAGAGAATCAAAATTGCGCCTGCATACACGATAATTTGGACCGCAGCTAAGAACTCAGCATTGAGCATGACAAAGAGCCCGGCCATATGCAGCAGAAGGGTGAGCAAGGCCAACGCACAATGCACGGCATTCCGCAGAGACACGGTCAAGACCCCTGCCACGACACTCACCGTGGCGAAGTAGATAAAGAGAAGCCACATCATGGTTTGGATTTAGGGATCCTGGGCGCTTTGAATGGAGACAGGAAAGTGGTAACGGTAAGCCTGGCTTTCCTCGCCTTCCTTCTCCTGGTTATGAGCATATAAATATTTTTTCGCATCACCTAAATGCTGTTCTCCTATTTGATATAACCGCGCTTTGTCGAACAGCAATGTCCGTTTGTCATGCGTTGAAAACTCATACATCTTCGTCATGGCCAAGGCGTTCACGGGGCAGGCTTCGACGCAATACCCACAGAACACACATTTCGTGATATCGATATAAAATTCGCTGGCATATCGTTGCAATGGGCGTGATTGATCTTCTTCGCTGATGACTTTTATGCAGCGCGAAGGGCACGCGGCTTCACAGAGGTCACATCCCACACAGCGTTCTTGACCATCTTCGTATCGCAACAGAGAGAGGGCGCCACGATGTGCGTCAGGGATTGTCCGTTTTTCTCGTGGATATTGAAAGGTGATGGGGCGATGGAACATGTGCTTGAAAGTCACCTTCGCGGCATGCCAAATTTCCCGAAATAAAACGGCATCAAAAAACTTTTTGGTCGTGGTTTCGTTACTCATGAAGAAGGGCCATATCTTTCTGGTCAGACTTTTTCAATCGTCACATTGACTAATTTGAAATAGGGAACCCCCGTGGTGGGATCAACTTGTACTGGCATGAGGTCTTTGACCGGAGGATCATTGAAATGTTCAGGAACTGTACAGGTTCCTGGCATCAAGGATGTGTTCTCGGTCACCGTCATTTCAAATGTGCCATGGTCAGAAGTCAGGCGAATGCGCTCGCCAGAGGCGAGCCCGAGATTCTTTAGATCT
>QJYE01000067.1 GCA_003235785.1 Nitrospirota bacterium | reverse complement strand
GTAAATGAGCTTGAGCAGAACATGCCCTAAGGCGTGATTAAAAAAGACCCGCTTGCCGTTGAAGCCAGCGGACATATCCAATGATTTGCGTGACATCTTCCGGTCCCACGCCGTCAATTTTTGGCATATTCCCAAATTTCCAATGATGCGCCCGCACGCCTTGGGCTGCGGCTCGTTGGAAGGCCATATCGGCATGATGATTCGGTTCATAGATTTTATGGACTAAGGGTGGCCCGCTGTTGGTGCCTTGCCCTTGTGGCCCATGGCATCGGGAACAAAAGCTATTAAATTTTGTTTCGCCTTCTTGTAGGTCAGCCGGCAAGGATTGATCGGCTGCAACTTGAATGGTGGGCGATGCGACCGGCGAACTCTCTGCATTGGAGCCATCCTCAGAACATCCCAAGAACCATAGGCAACTGAGACCTATAATGATTGTTTTGGTCATATGGCCTTCTACCCAACCATTCATCGTTTTTCTCCTCATCAGTCGGCACTCATCTGCGCCGGATCGGGAATCTGAGCCCCCTGAAATCCTTCTTGGCGAATAAGACAACTATCACAATGTCCGCAAGGACGATTGTCAGGCCCAGGCTGATAACAACTACTCGTCAGGTGAAAAGGCACATGAAGTTCCTGGCCTTTTTGAATAATCTCACGTTTGGTCATGAACAGTAATGGGGCCTCGACTTCAATAGGATGCCCCTCTTGCCCTGAGCACGTGCCTTGTTTGGCGACCTCCATAAAGGCTCGGATAAATTCTGGACGACAATCTGGATAGCCCGAATAATCGAGAATATTTGCCCCGAAAAAAATTTTTCTGGCGTTCAACACTTCCGCATACGCTAAGGCCAAACTTAAAAAGATCGTATTTCTGGCAGGGACATACGTGACGGGAATTTTCTGCCCCCGCTCATGAGCAGCACGATCTGTGGGCACAGGAATCTGATCCGTCAACGCCGAGCCGCCAAATATGCGTAGATCTAATTGAAGAATCTTGTGATCGTGAACGCCTAACCAGGTCGCGATATTTTTTGCACAGTCAATTTCAAATTGGTGGCGCTGGCCATAATCAATGGTCAACAGATGGAGAGCATACCCTGCGGCCTTGGCCATGGCGGCCGTAACTGTTGAATCTAATCCGCCACTTGCCAACACCACAACAGGAATCTGTGACATGGTCTCACCAACTTATTGTGAGAGTTCTGCTCAGCCTGAGAACCCAATCTAACTTCAGTGAAATGGTTGATAAGTGGATGACGTCAATGACATGAGTGAACATCAGGAAATTTAGGATTCAACCAGCCAGACCAATCGCCTCCATGGTTATTGAAAGGGAGAAGAAAGATACGCGTACAAGTCAGAAAGGATAATGGGTTATGAGCGTTGCTCCGATCGCTCGATTTTTTCCATTAACTCACGCTTAGATTGACAATCAACACACAAGCGAGCAAAGGGTAAGGCATGAAGCCGCTTTTCACTGATTTCTTCGCCGCAATCCGCACACATACCATAGGAGCCTTCTTCCAAGCTATCTAAGGCATCGTCAATCAGTTGACGCTCCCGGTTTCGCATTTCTTGAAGAGAGATACCCATTTCTCGCTCTAAATCCACCAAGGCTTGATCGCCACTATCCATGGCAGCTTCCAGGCGGCGTTGTTGCTCTTCAGAGACGGATTGCCCCAATTGTTGTTTGATTTCCTGAATGAGCGCCTCACGCTTGGCAATCAATATTTGCTTGAGGGCCGTATGACGCTTCGGGGTCTCCTTTTTTTTCTGGGACTTTTGAGGAGCCTCTTCCGTGTGAGCTGCTGTTTTTTTCACACGGGTGGTCGTGGTTTTTGTGTCTTTTTTCCCTGATCCTGCTGCCATACTATCTTTCCTTTCCTCAATCGGAGGTTAACGAACTCACGAATGACCCTCCTTGAGGATCATGCTTTTACCCATTCGGCATCATAGCCATTTTCACTGATCACAACATGCCATCCGCCCGATTAGTCATAGGCGATTAACGAATGGATGTCACAACCATTGAGTTTTTTTCGACCATCCAGGCCCAGCAATTCGACTAAAAATCCTACTCCAATAATTTTCCCACCTAGTTGCCTGATCAAATTGACCGTGGCGGCCGCCGTGCCTCCTGTCGCCAACAGATCATCAACAATGAGAACGGACTCTCCTTCTTGGATAGCGTCTCGATGGATAGAAAGAGAGTTAGATCCATATTCTAAAAGATATTTGACTTCAAAAACATCAGCCGGCAATTTCCCTGGTTTTCGAACAGGCACAAACCCCGCATTGAGTTGATAGGCTAAAGGGCTACCCAGGATAAACCCTCGCGATTCCATGCCAACAACTTTGGTAATGCCAGCTCCCTCATATTTGCGGGTCAGGTCATCAATCATTGACCGGAAGCAAATCGGGTCTTTGAGTAAGGTGGTAATATCATAAAATAAAATACCGGGCTTGGGAAAATCTGGAACTTCTCGAATGAATGATTTGTAATCCATTTAGGTGCCAGACACTATCCACGGTTCATGAAGACTTTAGAAACATTCTAAATAACCGCTATGCCTCTTCCGCATGAAAACTTTTGCCTAACTTTAATCAAGATCGCAGAATGGTAAACCCTTGAGTTTGCCT
>QJYE01000066.1 GCA_003235785.1 Nitrospirota bacterium | reverse complement strand
CTGCTGCGGGCGGGTGGAATTCGCGACGTCATCATCAATCTGCATTATTTAGGTTCGATGATTGAATCGGCGCTGGGTGATGGGTCTCGGTGGGATATGCGGATCACGTATTCTCATGAACCGGAGTTGTTAGGAACTGGAGGTGGTTTGAAAGCCGCCGAATGGTTTTTTGAGGGGCAGCCATTTTTTGTGATGAATGGTGATACGTTGATTGATTTAGACTTGCGGGCTTTTCGAGATTTTCATGATTCGCAGGGTGGCATGGCTACCTTGGTGTTGCGAGATGACCCCCATGCCAAGCAGTGGGGAACTGTTGAATCGGATGTCCAGGAACATATTCTTCGGATTAATGGTTGCGGCGTTGATGTCCAGACATCTACGCGGGCCGTCACGTCACGCATGTTTGCCGGGGTTCATATTCTCCACCCGTTCCTCTTGAATGAGGACACGATGGGGAAACCATTTTCGATTATTGATTCGTACACGCGTGCCCTTGCTGTGGGTTCTCGATTGTTAGGGTTTGTTCATGGTGGTTATTGGTCGGACATTGGGACGGTGGAACGCTATACGCAAGCGCAAGCAGATGTGGCGGCAGGTTTGATCGCTCTTGCCCCTTGATACGTGGGCTGATACGTTTCGTTATAATACGTGGCAGGGAAGAGAGAGGGCGACGATTCTTTTTGCTGACGGATCAATTTGTTGACGATGTGATACGGTCCTCCCCTTTTTGATGGGTTGACGCTCAACCGGTTTTTACAAAGGATGGTTGGATTGAGTGATCGGATCTCAGGCCTTTCAGCTAATCTTCACGTTCCTCTCCCAGAGGTGACTAGACCGGTGGCGACGTTTCAGCAACTCCAGCAATTACTCGAACAATCGTTACGGGATCTTCATGGCGAATCCCGTGAGCTGGATTCTGCGCAGGAGCAAGAGTTGAGTCAGGCTCTTCAACGCTTATCAGGTCGGTTGCATCATATCTTTGCCGAGTCTCAAAATTCTGATCTCTCCGATGAGGGCGTTCTTTCGGCTTCTGCTCTTTCTGTTTCAACTAAGGCCGTGCCTCCTCTCTCTCAACTCCCCATTCATTTGATGACGTCCTGTGACGGAGTGATCCTCATGGCCAATGCGGCGGCTATTGATGCGTTGGGAATTGATGGACATCGCATCGGGACAGTGTCCGTAACGGAATTTATTCCATTTCAGGAATGGCGACTTATTCGGGGGCGATTAAAGGTGCCCCTCCCTCAGGAGCCTTTGACGTGGGTGGTGACGATTGAGCTTCCAGGAATAGCCTTGAAAAGGATGCGATGTTCGGTCACACCCCTCTTGGATCAATCGCGGAACGTGACGACATGGCATTGGGAATTCTGTCCGCACCTTGATACGACTGGCTCCGATCCCTTTGCCCCTCTTGTGCAGGGCCTTGAGATGGAACTCTTGAATGGCCAAAGTCTTGATGGGTGTTTGAAGCGAATGTGTGACGGGTTCGTGCAGACGTTTGGATATCCGTTTGTGTGGATGGCCACGGTGCAGGAAGGACAACGGATTCAATTGCGTGCGCAAGCGGTGTCGCCTGAATTGGATTGGGATGTGCAGGGGCCGCTTTGGTGGGCAACGATTTCCCGACAGGAGGCGTTGGCGCAGGCATGTGGGGCACTTGAAGGTTCTCTGGTTTCTCTTGAGGGCCCTCATACGGGGGAGTTTTCGTGGTTTCCATCGGCCTTTCATCTGCAAGAAGCCTATTGTTTGCCATTGAGACAGGGGGAGGTTTCCGGTCTGTTAGTGGTGTGTTCGGCCGCGACTCAGGCTTTTGATTATTCCGTGCAGGTGTGGCTGAAAGCTTTGGGACGTCACATTGAGCGCGTGATGGCTCGTGGAATGGAGATGGAGCAATTACGGCTTCATAGTGCCGTCATCGGGTCTGTTCATGATGCCGTGTGTGTGACTGATCCCCATGGCCGTGTGGAATGGGTCAATCAAGCGTATTCCAAACTATTGGGGGTGACCCTTCGGGAGGTGTTGGGATCGCCATTGGGTTCGTTTCCCCATGCGCAACTTCAGGAAGCGTGGCCCATGCCCGCATGTACAACCCTGGAGACAGGTTGCGTGAAAACGGAAGTTATGGAAAAAGGAAGCCATGGGGAATCGCTGGTGCTAGAGCAAGTGTTGACGCCAATCGTGGATGCCCAGGGGAAGACGACTCATTTTGTTGTGATTTTGCATGATGTGACGGCTCGTGTCGTGGCAGAAATGCAGATCAAGCATCAAGCCTACCATGATGCCTTAACGGATTTGCCCAATCGGATCATGTTTGAAGACCGGTTGCAGCTAGCGTTAGCACAGGCCAGGCGGGATGGAACCTTACTGGCCCTGCTCTTTTTAGATCTGGATAACTTTAAAGCCATCAATGACCAGTATGGGCATCAGATGGGTGATCGGTTGTTGCGAGTGGTAGCCAAACGGCTTGTGGCGTGTGTCCGAACCACCGATACCGTTTCCCGCTTAAGTGGGGATGAATTTACCATTATTTTGCAAGGTCTTGATCGCATTCAAGATATTCGGCAAGTCGCTCAAAAAATACTGGACTGCCTTATTGCACCTATTCACTTACATGGACAAAATGTTCCTGTGCAGATCAGTA
>QJYE01000508.1 GCA_003235785.1 Nitrospirota bacterium | reverse complement strand
ATGCGCGGAGCGTAATTCCAGTACGTGAGCACAGAAACATGGTGAGAATGCCGCCTTGCTTATCCCATCCTGAAAGGTGGGCCATTTTTTTCAACAGACCCATTAGGTGATGTGGCCCCATCCCATGACTGTCGGAAACCGGCCATTTGGACCTAAGGCTCACCCGACAGCGAACAGCTAGGACGTCGTTTTTCCCGCCTTTGCCCTCTCGGAGAAATCTGATGACTCGTCGCCATCGGAAGCCGATTCGGAATCTTCAGACGATTCAGCGTCCTCTTCGTCTTCACCTTCTTCTTCCGGCTCTTCAAACCAATTGACGAGCATCTCTTCCCACCACACGTTATCAACGTCTTCACCCGGATCTTTTCCTAAAAGCGCAACCTGCTCTGCCGTAAACTCGGGATCAATGACTGTAGGTTTAAACAGAGCCCGGTCGATGACTTCTTTTGTGGCAAAGCCTCCTATAATCCAAGAAGGTGGATCGGCACGCCGAGATTTATAGGCTTGCAGCCCAACCTTGAGATACATGAAAATTTTTCGCTGATCGTCATCCTTAAAACCTGTCGCATTCAAACTCAGCGTTTTTTCAATTTTCTTCCGCCACTTGGGTTGGTTATATCGGGAGGTGATCAACTGAAGGGCTTTAGCTCCATCTTCTGGCTCAAGAGGCATATGATTTCTCCATCGTGCTAGGTCATGATCCAGATTCATTCTGGCAATTTGTTAATGCCCGGCCACCATCATTTTACGAAGCTTCACCGTCGGACTGGCGGTTCGACCTCGAAAGACCAGGTCATTTCCAATCATTTCTATGTCATTCAACATGTTCTTTAAATTTCCGGCAATAGTCACTTCTTCTACCTGATGAACGATTTCCCCATTTTCTATCCAAAACCCCACCGCTCCCCGTGAATAATCCCCTGTCACCATATTCACACCAAACCCGATCAGCTCAGTCACAAGTAGACCACGTTTGGTCGACTTGAGAATTTCTTCCGGCGAATACGGGCCTGGAGAAAGAAATAGGTTGGTGGTGCCGACCGTTGGATTTTCGCCCACGGATCGTGAGGCATTACCCGTGGATGCCATCCCCAATTTTCGTCCTGAATAGGTATCTAACAAGTAACTGGTGAGGACGCCTTTATCAACGATCACATTTCTCCTGGTCGGCAATCCCTCTCCGTCAAACGGACGGGAACCCAAACCGTTGACTAACCGTCCATCATCCACCACGGTGACTGACTCTGCCGCAATAGATTTTCCCAATTTCCCCATGAGAAACGAGGCGCCTTTATACAGCGAATACCCCGATACAGCCGAGGCAATGTTGCCCAATAAGCCTTTAGCAATTTCAGGATCAAAAATAACCGGAACTTCCTGCGTGGAAATGGATCGGCTCCCTAGTCGTCTCACCGTCCGGCGGGCCGCTTCCTGCCCAATCTGCTCGGGACTCTCCAATTCATGAAATTTACGTTTGACGGAATACCAATAGTCCCGCTGCATGCCGCCATTCTGGCTATCCAACGCAATGGGCGAGACCGAGAGTGAATAGGACGAACTGGCATAGGATCCGACAAACCCGTGAGAGTTCGCTAACAAGATCGATCCATAGCCGGCTGAGCATTCGGCCCCTTCAGAATTGGTGATGCGCGCATCGGCATCGAATGCAGCCTTTTCAGTTCGTTTCGCCAGATCAATTTCTTCGTCAACCATCAATTGCCGATTGTCTTTCATATCCAAGTCTGGAATATCCACAGCCATTTGGTCCGACGCTGGAAGGCCTGATGTGTCATCTTCCACCACCGCCTTGGCCAGGCTGCAGGTATCACTCACGAAACGATCCAAGGACGCTTCAGAAAAATCCGATGTGGAAGAACTGGCTGAACGCTTGCCAAAAAAGACGCGGAGCCCCAGTACTTTTTCCCGCGCCTTCGAGAGTCGATCCACTTCCGACATCCGCACTTGCACCGAGACCGAATCCCCTTCAGCCACCAGAAGATCGGCTTCCGTTGCCCCTAACGATTGGGCGCGTTTGAGGACTGAGGCCGCCAGCTCAGGGAAATGGTTACCATGAGTGGTAGGTAGGTTTGTCATGGAATAAATCGAAGCCGCAAAACGGGAGGGTGATCCATTAGGCCATGGCGGTTCCGCCAACGGTCATTTCATCGACTTTTATCGTCGGAAGCCCTACACCAACAGGAACGGATTGCCCTTCCTTCCCACAGGTGCCGATGCCTTCATCGAGTTTCATGTCATGTCCAACCATCGAAACTTTTTTCAGCACATCAGGGCCATTGCCAATTAAGGTCGCTCCCTTGACGGGCTTAGTGATCTTCCCATCTTCGATGAGATAGGCCTCACTGGCTGAAAAAACAAATTTTCCGCTGGTGATATCGACTTGCCCACCACCGAATGATGCGGCGTAGAGCCCCTTTTTGACCGAACGAATGATGTCTTCCGGATTCGACTCTCCGGCTAACATAAATGTATTGGTCATACGAGGCAAGACGACGCTTCGAAAATCTTCGCGGCGCCCATTCCCAGTGAGAGGAATTCCCATTAAGCGAGCGTTGAGGCGATCCGTGATATACCCGCGTAAGATTCCCTTTTCAATAAGCATGGTTCGTGAGGTCGGCGTCCCTTCATCATCAATATTCATCGAACCACGACGGAATGGGAGTGTCCCGTCATCAACAATCGTACACAACTCAGAAGCCACCTGTTGCCCAATGAGATCGCTAAAGGCCGATGTTTTACGACGGTTAAAATCCGCCTCTAACCCATGTCCAATGGCTTCATGTAGCAAAATGCCCGGCCAGCCGCCGCCCAAAACCACGGGCATCGTTCCGGCAGGAGCATCGACGGCATCTAAATTGACAATCGCCTGCCGTGCCGCTTCCCTGGCAAATTCCAACGCCCGCCCGTTTTCCACGAAGAACGAAAATCCCACGCGGCCTCCGCCCCCATAACTCCCGATCTGCCGATTGTCTCCATCTTCGGCAATACAGGTAATTTGAAGGCGAGCCAGGGGTTGGACATCACCGACGAGTTGACCTTCGGAATTCACCACCAAAAATATTTTTTGTTCCGTATTAAAGGAGGCCATCACTTTGGCAATGCGGGGATCATACCGGCGAGCCTCAACATCAATTTGATTCAAAAGATCAACGCGAGCCTCTGTTGTAATATCAGTGAGAGGCTGTGTGAGTGGATACAAATTCTGGGAAGGACCGGTTCGATGGGTCACCGTCAGAGGATGATCGCCCTGTGGGGACTCAGCAATGTACCTCGCGGTCTCTGCCGCCTGCTCTAAATCTCGCACCGAAAGATCATCAGAATAGGCAAACCCCGTGCGTTCTCCCGCCACAGCTCGAATGCCGGCCCCTTGTGCGATACTTTTAACAGCCCGTTTGACTAAGCTTTCTTCCATCGACACCGAATCCGTCACCGAGGACTCCAGATACATATCGGCATAGTCCACGTTCCGAGCGGTGGCTTTCGTCAACGCATGCAACATATCCTGTTCTTGAAGAGAAAAGTCTGCCGGGCTGGGAATCATAAAGTGCGCTACAATTATTTATGAGGTTGCGTGAACAGAGGAAAGTCAGTATAGCCCATCGCCTGAGTAGGTGCAATTTCGGTTGGCTGATAGCCTCTATGATTGAATTTGACAAGAATCGCTTTCATTATTAGACTAAAATTTGTTCACAGATTTCTCGGGTTTGTGAATGATTTCTACTGGATCCACCTCATGGCTCCAGCTTTCACCTTCAACCATCACCGTCATTCATGGATGAATTGCAGACGATAGAAACCAGGCATGTGGCGGAGGAAGAACTTCGGAGTCAGCTTGACCTCACGTCTCTGCCTCAACATGTGGCCATTATCATGGATGGTAACGGTCGATGGGCCGCTCAACGCGGGCTTCCCCGTATTGCCGGGCACAAGGAAGGACTTGCCGCCCTTCAAGATGTCCTGGAAATCGGGCATGAGCTCAATATTCCCTACCTGACGATCTACGCATTTTCCCAGGAAAATTGGAATCGCCCTGAGTCAGAAATTCGCTTACTCATGGGCTTATTAGAACGGTACCTGACTCAGGAACGGCAACGCTTCCAAGATCGAAATATCCGTTTCCTCCCTATTGGACGATTGGAACAGCTCCCGACTCCGGCTCGGGAATTGGTCTTCGACGTGGCTGAAGAAACCCGCCATTGCACCCGTCAAACCCTGGCCGTGGCGCTCAGCTATGGGGGACGAGCGGAGATTATTGACGCCGCTCAACAATTAGCCCTAGAAGTGCAAATGGGCTCACTTCTGCCTGAGCAAATCAATGAAACCCTCTTCGAGCAACATCTCACAACCTGGGGACTGCCCGATCCTGACTTACTCATTCGCACCTCTGGTGAAGCTCGTATTAGCAATTTCCTCCTCTGGCAGATCGCCTATACGGAGTTGTATTTCACCCGTACCCTCTGGCCGGACTTTCGTCGCTGCGAAACACTCCTTGCCCTCCTGGACTACCAAAAACGTGAGCGCCGGTTTGGGCGGGTCAGCCAATCGGTAGCTCCATAGGAAATCGTCGACGCCCACAATAATCGAGACCAATCATTACCCCTATCTCCTAGACCCATCCGTTCTGTTAGCTACACCATGGATCCCCGACGCCTTTATTCTGCCCTCGTATTTGTGCCTTTGCTGTATATAGGCATTCGCTACTCCCCTCCCTGGCTCTTTAGCCTATTAATGAGCACGGTTGCCCTGTTTGCTCTCTGGGAATTTTTAACGCTGTATTTTGGGCAGACCGGATCTCTCCTCACTCATATCGCTTCCTGTTGTATGGGGGCTATTCTGCTATTTTTTTTGGATCACGCCTACACCGGCATGCTCGTCCCGTGGGTGGCAGGATTCGTCACCCTCATCTTACTCTGGTTTTGCCAGTCTCCAGCCAGCGCCCACCGCTTACTCCCATCTTGGGCAGCATACCTCTTCGGAATCGGCTATATCGTGGTGCTTCTTGGCCATTACATCTTGCTGAGAAACTTAGAAAATGGAATCGCCTTAGTTTTTTTTGTCATTCTCGTGACATGGCTGTCTGATACCGGAGGGTTTTTTATTGGGAAAACATTGGGGAAATATCCGCTCTCACCAACACTCAGCCCCAAAAAAACCATTGAAGGGTTATTCGGCGGAATCTTGTTTTCGGTGATCGGAGCCATCATCAGCCACTTTACGTTTATCCCCTTTTTCTCCTTCGGCCAATGCGTTATGCTCGGTGTGGCCTTAGCGCTGCTTGGAGCCATGGGGGATTTAGCTGAATCAGCCATCAAGCGTAGCGTCCATGTGAAAGATTCGGGGACAATAATCCCCGGACATGGCGGAGTTCTTGACCGGGTTGATAGTCTACTATTCACTGGACCTGCGATGTATTACTATGTCATGTTTTCGGTGCCGTCTTAATATCTGGCCATCTCACAGAAAAAGGAAACCCCTCTCGTGAAACGCATCGTCATTTTGGGATCCACCGGTTCCATCGGAGCCAGTACGCTGGATGTGGTGTCGCGATTTCCAGATCGGTTTCAAGTTGTGGGGTTGGCAGCTGGCTCTAATGATCAAATACTGGAAGAGCAGATTCGGACATTTCAACCAAAGACTGTGGCGTTGTCCAGCCCAGAAGCCGCTAAGCGCTTACGGACCCGGGTGGACACCACTCAGGTTGAGGTGTTGGAGGGAGAAGCCGGGCTCTGTGAAGTCGCCAGCTTTCCAGATTGTGACTTAGTGATTTCAGCCATTGTCGGTGGCGCCGGCCTCAAACCGACCCTTTCCGCCATTCAAGCGGGCAGCCAAGTGGCCTTAGCAAATAAAGAACCCATGGTGATGGCCGGGCAACTCATGCAACAGGAAGCGGAAAAACATGGCGTGACCATCTTCCCTATCGATAGTGAGCATAGTGCCATTTTTCAATCGATGGAGGGTCATCGCAAGGTAGATATTCGGCGCGTCGTCCTGACTGCTTCCGGCGGACCATTTTGGGATTGGGCGGCTACCGATCTTGCGCATGTCACACCCGCACAAGCCTTGAAACATCCGAACTGGGAAATGGGAGCAAAAATTACCATCGATTCCGCGACACTGATGAATAAAGGGCTTGAGGTCATTGAAGCTCGATGGCTCTTTGATCTACCTATGGCTCAAATTGATGTGGTTATTCACCGAGAAAGCATTATTCATTCTTTGGTAGAATATTGTGATGGATCTACGATCTCGCAATTAGGCCATCCCGACATGCGTACACCTATATCATATGCCATGAACTATCCTGAACGCGTCCCGCTCCATCCACCATTATTAGATTTAGGGAAAATAGGGAAATTGACCTTTTGCCCTCCCGATACCAAAAAATTTCCTTGCCTGCAATTGGCCTTTGATGCCTTGGCCGGAGGAGCCGGGCTTCCGGCGACACTCAATGCGGCCAATGAAGTCGCGGTCCATGCCTTTCTGAATAACCAGATCGCATTTTTGGATATCCCAAAAGTCATTCAAGAAACCATGTCAGCTTATCAAGCGGCTCCACTTTCGACGATTGACGAGGTATTGGCCATAGACCTATGGGCACGCAGAACCGCCGAAGAGATGATGAAAACCTGTATACTACCGGTATAACTTGCAACTGACACCTTGCACTTACTAATTTCTATGAATAGTTTGTCTCTTTTTTCGCCAGACGCCATCTTCATCTTTGGACAAAAACTGTGGTGGTTTTTGATCGTGCTTGGCGTGTTGGTGACGTTTCATGAATATGGACATTATCTGGCCGCTCGCTGGGTTGGCGTCAAAGTCCTGAAGTTTTCCGTTGGGTTTGGCCCACGATTAATCGGGCGGCAAGTCGGCGACACGGAATATGTCGTCTCAGCGGTTCCTCTCGGAGGATACGTCAAATTATTTGGAGAAGAGGGATCGGAAACCATTTCGGCTGAGGATCAAAAACAATCCTTCATCCATCAATCCCTACCTCACAAAATGCTTATTGTGGCCGCAGGGCCTCTCTTCAATTTTATTCTTAGCTATTTAATTTTTACCGGCATGTTGGCCATGGGGTCTCCGCTCTTCGTCCCCAACATTGACAATATGTCCCCGGTGATCGAAGCCATTACGCCGGACTCTCCTGCAGCCCTCTCCGGCTTGGAATTGGGTGATCGTATTACCAGGGCCAACGAAGAAGAGATTTCAACCTTGGGCGAACTGTATCAGATTCTCAATGCCACCCATGGCCGCCCCGTGACGTTAGATGTCAGTCGTGGAAACACCATCAAAACCTTTATTGTCACACCAACCGTTCAAGTCAATGAGGACAACCCTGAAGAGACCCCCCTGTACCTCCTGGGGATTGAAGATCATGCGCCTGTGGTCGGAAAGATTATGCCCGACACGCCAGCCATGAAAGCCGGGCTTCAAGCCAATGACCGAATTGTTCGCATTCATGAGACGCCCATCGTCACATGGTCTCAGATGACGGAAATTGTTCGGAAAAATGCGGGCGTTCCTCTTGAGATGCAGATTGAACGGAAAGGGAAGCCTCTGACCGTTACCATTACGCCAGACACCCATACCGTGACCAGCCCTGATGGGGAAACCCTGTCCATTGGCCGAATTGGTATTCAAATCTCTGGCCGAGGGACGGTTCTGCGAAGTTCTTCGTGGTATCTGGCACCTTGGGACGGCTTGAAGGCCACATGGGATTGGTGTGAACTTACAGTCAAAGGCATCATCAAGCTTGTGACTGGAGAAATTTCTTCAAAGAATATTGGCGGACCGCTCATGATTGCTAGTGTTTCCGGCGAGCATGCCGAGCAAGGCTTGAGCAGTATCGTGTGGCTAATCGCCATTCTCAGCATTAATCTCGGCATCTTAAATTTATTACCCATTCCGGTTTTGGATGGCGGGCATCTCTTCTTTTTTGCCTGCGAAGCCATTTTAGGACGCCCGTTACGGGAACGATCAAGAGAAATCGCCCAACAAGCCGGGATCCTCGTGTTGTTCTGCCTGATGGGCTATGCCTTCTGGAACGATATTAACCGCCTCCTTCAATAACCCTTCCCTCACGATCTCAACCGACTTCTGATATGACCGTCCATGCTTCTTGAAATCGGGCTTTTTATTACTCTGATCACCAGGAATACCCAATGAGACTTTCGCAATCCTTTATCCCCACCATGCGTCAAGACCCTGCCGAAGCGGAGGTCATTAGCCATCGTTTGATGCTACGAGCCGGAATGATCCGGAAGGTGGCTGCCGGCATCTATTCGTATCTTCCATTGGGTCTGCGCGTCATTCGGAAAATTGAAGCCATCGTTCGCGAAGAAATGAATAGGGCCGGAGCCCAAGAACTGTTACTACCTATTCTCTCTCCCGCCGAACTATGGGAAGAAACCGGCCGCTGGGATTTTTACGGAAAGGAACTTGTCCGATTACAAGACCGCCATGACCGATCCTTTTGCCTGGGACCGACGCACGAAGAAGTCGTGACGGACTTGTTTCGACGAGAAGTCCGATCCTATCGCCAGTTACCTCTAACCCTGTATCAGATTCAAACGAAATTTCGCGATGAAATTCGC
>QJYE01000087.1 GCA_003235785.1 Nitrospirota bacterium | reverse complement strand
AACGGTTAATTTTCCTTTCTGGTGGTATCAGTCGGGAGGTGCTCCCTCGTCTCACCTCTTTTCAAAATTCTGATGATGATTCAAACGGCCGTGCGGCTTCTTCTTGGAATGGTGGTTCTGTGCCTTGGGTGTGCACAGGTTGCCGCACAGGTCCAAACTCCGACGGACACCATCCGGATTCTGGTGGTCTATCATTCCTTATCCGGCAATACGGAAACCATGGCCAAGAGCGTGGTAGCCGGAGCCCAATCTATTCCTGGGACGAAGGTGTTGCTGCATAGGGTGGGAGAAGTAACGGCAGACATGTTATTTGGCAGCGATGCGTTAGTCGTGGGCTCTCCGGTGTATTGGTCGAACATGTCGGGTGAGGTGAAGACATTTTTTGATCGCTGGCAATTTGAATTCGGGGTGTTCCCGGAATTTAAAATGCGCAATAAGGTGGGGGCGGCCTTTGCGACGGGTGGCCAAATCTCAAGTGGGAAAGAAGTGACGATGTTGACGATTTTGGCGGCGATGTTGGGGAATCAGATGATTGTCGTGAGTGACGGAGGGGCTTTTGGAGCATCAGCCACGACCGAAGGTGACAGTCCCGGTATTGATGAAGCAGAGAAGGCGGATGCCAGAGCCTTAGGTAAGCGAGTGGCGGAAGTGGCCTGGATGATTAAGCGAGGGCAGCAACGGTAGCGAAGGCTTTTGTCGTCATGCCTGCAGTGTTAGCCTGCACCTGTAAGATGTAGGCAGGGGGCAGGCATTTTTTCTTGTTATTTGCTACAAGAGAGATTTCCGCTAAAGGCGAACAGGACTGACTCAATCTTTAAGGACAGGAATTTCCCTCTCGTAGGATGACAGTTTTGGAAGACTTACCTGGCAGTACCAATCAGAAGTGGATGGTGTATTGGGAGCGGGAATATTCAACCGCTTTTCCCCCGGAACGGCTCAAGCTGGATTTCCATCCGCACCGGCCTATGATGACCGGAATGTCGTTGGAGGAGCAACGCAACGTCGCTGCCAGCGGGTATAAGGTGATTCCTGATGACTGTGGTCCGGTTCGGTTTGTGGGGCAATATGGCTGGCTTATCCGTTCCCCGGCGGATTGCCGGATTCGGCGGGCCGGCAAAGGGTTTGAGTGGCAATCGCCTCCTATTCTTCCAGAAGAACGCCTGCTGGGCTATAAATCCTTTTCCGGGATGTACGTGGATACGATTCTTAATAGCGGGTTTCCCAAATTGTGTTGCGGCATTCGGTTTTATTATCCCAAGCAACTAGGCATGATGATGAAGGACGTGCCAAATCATTTTTATCATCTCCCCCAACGCCCTTTTTCCATTTGGGAAGGTATTAAAACGCAGGAGTATAAGACCACGCCCAACCAATATGATTTTCTTCCTGATTACGATGCCTTTGTGACAAACTTTCTGCTGCAGTTAGAGATTCCCTCAGAAGAGCCCATCACAATACATCGAGGTGATCCCATCGGCATCGTCTTTCCTGTCCTTCTACCCAAACATGTGGTGCTCGAAGAGCTGAAGCGCCCTCCTGAATCACCCGGTTCATAACTCAAGAGGCCCAACTTGTTGACGCTCCGTGGCATGGCAAGTTGATGACCATTTCTGGGTATATGGCTTCTTCCCTCCCAACATTTTCGCATGTGCAGCACGCCGCGAAGCTTTTGGAGGGGATCGTCTCTCGCACGCCGGTCCTGCAGTCATCATTTTTAGATCACCGATGTGGAGGCACCGTCTTCCTGAAATGCGAAAACCTGCAACGGACCGGGGCCTTTAAATTTCGGGGGGCCTATCATGCCTTGGTGCGAAAAGAAACGACGGCGCCGTTCCATCAAGTGGTCACGGTATCTTCCGGGAATCATGCCCAAGGTCTAGCGCTGGCCAGCCAGCTTCTCGGCTATTCGGCGCATATCGTCATGCCCGAGCCGGTCAATGCCTTCAAACGCTTCCGGGTGGAAGAATTGGGGGTGATCGTCACAGTGCGGTCTACACGTCAGGAGGCACAGACATTCGCGCAAGAGCTGGTATGGCGACATCGTGGTTTATTCATTCATCCCTTTAATGATGCCGATGTGATTGCCGGTCAAGGCACCGCCACATGGGAATTGTTGCAAGCCGAACCGTCCCTAGATGCGATGCTTGCACCGGTGGGGGCGGTGGACTGCTTTCGGGAGCTTGCCTCGCAGCCCATGGCGTGAATCCGTCAATCAAGGTCTATGGTTGTCAGCCGGCAAAAGCGTTGGATGTGCGCCAGTCATTGCAGCACGGGTATGTCGTGCAGCCCGATCCGGCTGACACGATACCCGAAGGTTTACGCACCAGTTTGGGCGAATTAACGTTTGGCATTGTGCGAGATCATGTGGAAGAAATCTTTGTCGTGGAAGAAGAGGAAATTCCGGCTGCCATGAAAATGGCCTTTGAGCGACACCATCTTGTGTTTGAGCCATCGAGCTCCGTGGCTTTAGCGCCCCTTCTTCGTGGCGAATCGGTATTAGTCAACAAGCGAGTCGGAGTCATTCTCTCCGGCGGCAATATCAGCCTGTCCGACTTTTTCTCCCTCATCGACCAACACGGCTAAATCTTCCTTGCTTGGATGGGGTTTGTCATGCTTGGGCGGCGACTCCTCGTGGTGTGAGCCAGCCTAACAAG
>QJYE01000331.1 GCA_003235785.1 Nitrospirota bacterium | reverse complement strand
TCGTGGGAGAGGTCATGAACAGATGGCGTTGGGTGTTGAAATTTCCGCCGCCGGATTGTACGACGGTCTGAGGAACCCAATCACGTGTGACATAATTGGCGGCGCCGGCGGTGGCAAAGTCACCATATTCCACATGGTAGGGTCCTTTTTTGACGGTAATTTCCTGAATGGTTTCCGGGATAATGAAATTCAGGTCCCCGTATCCCTGTCCGTGGGCGTGGCTGCGCATGTTGATGGGCATCCCATCCACGTGAAGGGCAAGGTCAGTGCCATGATCGGCGTCAAACCCCCGTAGCAAATATTGGTCGGATTTTCCAGCGCCTCCGGAATGTTCCAGGGTAATCAGACCGGGAGCCAACCGTAGCAAATCGGCCGGCCGGCCTTGCGGTTGAAGCAGGATATCCTTATTGGGAATGATTCGATTGGATGAGGCAGCAATCGGGCGTTCTCCGATGACCTGCACCTCTTCTAAAACCGTGACCTCCTCTTGGTCATGGCTGGATGCCGAACCGGTCCACCAGAGGCTGAAGAGAACACAGGCCGGGGAAAATACCACCAGCATGTAAAGATGCCGCATACCCATCGAATTGGTAAAGAAAAAACGAGCGTGGGAGGGAGTGATAATTCCAGTCGTAACACGAAATTTTATTTTGTAGCACGATTTGTAGCAAGGTCCGTGGATATTGTCAATTCAAAGTCATGCGGTAAGGTTAAGGAGAGAGGAGGTATGGGTAGGGAAATGCTGTATGGCAGAGATGCCTTGAGATAAGGGAGGAGGGCTATTTGACTGCCTTTCCAGTGGTGGTCATCGTGAGCTGTCCATGCTTAACCCCTTTGGTTTTAATCAGCAGATTGGCCAGATCGATGAGGGCTGAGCTTCGTCCTCTGACTACAATCACTTCCAGACAATGATCGTGATCCAAATGCACATGAAGGTTGGAAATGATTTGTTTCCCGTATTCGTGCTGATGGTGGTTCAATTGTTGAAGCACATCTGATTGATGATGATCATACACCAGTGTGATGGTGCCAACGGTTTCCTTGTTCCCGCCCCATTCTTCCCCAACCAGTTGATTGCGAATGAGGTCGCGAATGGCTTCAGAACGGTTTTGGTATCCCTTCCGGGTGATGTGTTGATCAAAGGCGGCAAGAAGTTTTTCTTCCAGTGAAACGCCAAAGCGGACTAGTTGGCTCATCGTCACCCTCCCTCCGGATTCATCCTAAAAACGCCAGTTGCTGTGGTGACACACCGCCCATGCTTCGACCCTTCGTCAAGCTCAGGGCTCAGCACGAACGGTTTTTGACGCACTCACCCAAATAGTGAAGTGTCCGTTCGCCATGAGCAGCGGGCATGTCGAAGGGTTGCGTTCCTACCAACTGCCGTTTTAGGTTCATGTGGTCTGTCTCATATCCTACGTTCTCCTGTATTGAAAGACAATGCATGAGAACAGCATACAATGTCTGCATTCAGGAGTAGTGGATCGATGCGCAACCCGGGGGCGGGGAGCAGCGAGGGAGGTGCGGGCTATTAGCCCAAGGACCGGTCGAGGTTGAAGGCGGCGCTGATGAGTGCGAGATGGGTAAAGGCTTGAGGGAAATTTCCAAGGGCTTCGCCGTGATGGCCGGTTTCTTCGGCGTAGAGGCCCAAGTGGTTAGCATATCCGAGCATTTGTTCAAACATCAGCCGGGCATCTTCTAACCGACTGCGATCCGCCTGACCGGCGCGAGTCATGGCTTCTACTAACCAAAACGTACAAATGTTAAAGGTGCCTTCTTCCCCATTAAGACCATCGGTCGATTCCGCAATGTTATAGCGATACACCAAACCGTTCGCGACGAGCCCCCCTTTTTCTGGTGTTTGGAGTGTGGCATCCAGTGTTTTCAACATGCGCGGGTCGGTGGGGGACACGAAAAAGACTAAGGGCATCATCAGATTGGCGGCGTCCAATGAATCACTGCCATAGCGTTGAACAAAGGCCTTGCGTTGACTGTCCCAACCCTTTTCCATGATTTCTTCATAAATGGTATCGCGAACCTTGAGCCAACGGTCTCGATCTCCGGGAAACGAACGTTTGTCAGCCAAGCGTATCCCACGATCTAACGCGACCCAGCACATTAGCTTCGAATAGACGAAATGTTGTTGCCCGCCGCGAACTTCCCACACGCCTTCATCTGTGCGTTGCCAATTGTCACAGACCCAATTAATCAGACGGCGGAGATGCTTCCACAGGTCATACGAAATCGGTGTGCCATATTTATTGTAAAGATAGACGGAATCCAGCAATTCCCCATATATGTCTAATTGCAATTGATCATAGGCGCCATTCCCGATGCGGACGGGGGAGGAGCCACGATAGCCTTCTAAATGGTTCAGGGTTGTTTCGGCCAACGTATGCCGGCCATCAATGCCGTACATAATTTGAAGAGAGCCGTCAGGAGCTAATTCATGGCAACGGGCTTCCAACCAATGCATGAATTGTGAGGCTTCGTCGGTGAAGCCAATGCGGAGCAGGCCATAGAGCGTAAAGGCGGCATCGCGAATCCAGGTATACCGGTAATCCCAATTGCGTTCTCCACCGATACCTTCAGGAAGGCTACAGGTGGGGGCGGCCACAATGGCTCCCGTGGGTTGAAAGGTCAGCAGTTTCAAGACTA
>QJYE01000112.1 GCA_003235785.1 Nitrospirota bacterium | reverse complement strand
TGTCAAAAATGAGAACATCTTTTTTTAGGAATATGGAGAATGTGAGAGAGATCTCACCGAAGCTCCAAAGACGGGACGGAAATCCTAGTCAGAAATTTTTCCAGTAGAAATAATTTGGAAGAATAGACGGAAACACGCAGGAAAAATTTCTAACAGGGGAAATGAAAAGGAGTTAATGGATCTACTGGAATAATTGAGGAAGAAATTTGAATTGACTGCAGAGGAAAGAGAGTGAATGCTTGGGTAAGCAGAGGTTTAACTCAAAACTGAGGATTGCGCGCAGGAGAATTCTTCTTCGGCCAGAGCGGCAAATTTAGAAATATTTTTAATGCAGCGGCCACAACAATTTTTCTTGTCATTCAGTCCTAAGGTTGCCGCAAGCTTTTTAGGGCAGGTCACTCCTGCCTTTCCGAGTTCGTGAACATCCGATTCACGAATGCCTTTACAGATACAGATATACATGGTTAAAAGACGGATTGTTTTTAGATTCGATAATGATAATAGTTCTCAACTTTAAATTAGTTTACTATGAAGATCTTGGCCTGTCAAGAGATGCGTTCGTCAACTTAAGTCTTTGAAAATAGATGACTTATTGTGCATTATGCGCAATTGATACGGACGAGGTTCCCCCAATTGACCGTTCTTGCTTCTAGATGAGAATTGAGTGAATTTTACCCGGATAAGGGGGCGGAGGGTTGTGTGACCATTGAGCCATGGGCCAGGGACTGTGAAAGGGGTGTGGAGCTTCGGCTTCACTGCCAGCCACGGGCTTCTAAAACCGAAATAGTGGGGCGACATGGGGAGGCCATCAAAATTCGTCTTGCGGCTCCACCGGCTGACGGAGAAGCTAATGTGGAGCTTTGCCAATTTCTAGCTCGATACTTTGGTGTCTCGCGACAAGACGTTCAGATTCTATCAGGAAAGGGTGCGAGGCAGAAGCGTGTCCTAATTCACGGCAGGACGGCTAGCGAAATTCAGGATCGTCTTCCTCTCCTGTAGGATCAAGAGTCGTGGAGGCTTTGCGGTCTAGATTTGGGAATATGGTTGAATCGGATCTCGGTCAATGCCCTGCCCTCCTTTGGGTTTTGGTTTACAACCCCCTAGGGCACTTTTATAATGCCCAGCCTTATGCAATATTGAGTTTTGGTGGGTTCTTATGAGAGTTCAATGGGGAAATTCCCCTTAGTCTCATCCCTGACGGACGGTTTCATTTCGTTTATCATGCCACGACAACCGCTACCACAGAAGCTTAAGGAACTCCTCTTTGATCGACTTGATGAGGCGACCGCTCATTGTCTTGTGGCCCGATTGGCTGATTCTCAAGGGCAAAGCCAGGTTTTAGAATTGTTGGCCGAGTTAGGGGAGATTTCCTCAAAAATACAAGGGGAAGCCGTGTCGGCCATGGGTGAGGTGGAACGTCGGGGATGTCTAGCGAGCGTCGTGCCTTGGCTTGATCTTGGGATCAGCCTTGCGCAGTCGTCTGGAGCCTTAGGGCTTCGATATTTTAAGGAAAGTCCGACCATTTTGAGTTTTGTGCTAGAGGCTCCTCGTAGAGATCAACTCCTGGCCCAGGTATTGGAATTGGCTGACGGGCCTTCAGAGTCTGCTCCCCAATGTGCCTATGAGTGGTTTAAGGTCTTGCCGCAATTGTCGCAGGAACATTCGCTAGAAGATATTCAACAGTGGGCTTCTCTGGGGATGGAATTGGCTGGCTGGAATTATATATTAGGCAATGAATTTCTGCGTGAGAGTCCGGCCATCGCCCAGGCCATTCCATTAGAAGCGGCGAAGTCATGGATTGGGTTTGGAATGAAATTGATCGTCCAGAACAGTTTGGGGAAGCCTGACTATGTCGGCCCGTTAGAGTTTTTCCGCAGCAGTCCTCGTTTATTTTTAGAGATTGCAGACCCAGATGTGAAGCAGTGGGTCATTGATCTCGGTTCCAACCTGGCAGATCGTTCGCCGGAGCAGGCCATTGAGTTTTTAGCGGAAGCTCCAGCCATGCTGTTGCGGGTGCCTTCTCTGGAATGGCAAATCCGGGTATTGAAATTTGGATTGCTGGTAGTGGACCGAGATCCTCTGGCGGCCATGACGTATTTACGGCGAGTTCCGGAAGTTCTCGACTTACAAGGTCCTTCCGAGCACACGGCGGTGTTTGATGCATGGTTTGGGCAAGGGATGGAGGCGTTGGAATATAGCGTAGAGGCCGGTCGGGCGTTCTTTGCTCTAGAGACGCGTCAGGCTTGTGCCGTGGTGGAAGAAGCTATCAGTGGTGTGCCATTGCGTCAGGTTGCCCGTTCGCTGAAGTTGTTTGCCAGGGCTCTCTGCGGAGAGGATGTCATTTTAGAGCCCCTACCCGATATGTCAGGAAGTGGGACATCGGCAAGTCCTAACATGTTGGATGGGAGTTCAGCGCGGGCACAAGTCAACACGGAGAACCTGACCATTTATCTTCCGCTCATTATGAAGCGGTCATCGACGCAAGAAGGCAATCGACGTTGGTATACCGTGATGGTGGCGCATGAGGTCGGCCATGTCGAGTTCGGAACCTATCGACTCTCAAATCCGGTTTTGCAACGGGTGGCGGCGAGCGCCCAGGGGAGATATGGGGCCATAACACAAAGTCCTATAAAGACGTTGGGTGACCTGTTCCGTCTCTACCCGCAGCCAGGAATTATTCGAGATTTGTGGGAAATTGTCGAGGATGCCCGGATTGATTTTTTGTTGAAACAGGAATATCCAGGGTTGCAGGAAGATTTGGTGATCCTGACAAAGGAAGCGATCCACACTCGTACCCTGTCGCATGGCATGACCGCGCGTGAAATCGTGTTGGACGCGTTGTTGCTGTATTTTTCGGGGATGACGAAAGATGACTTTACGCAGCCAGGACTTCAAGAGGTGATTGATGAGGTGTGGAAGCTGGCGCAATTCATCCTTCGCCCGACGGCGACGGTGGATGATGGGGTTGAACTCGCCGATCAGCTTTATCAGCTCTTAGAGTCTCGGATTGGGACCCTCACGAAAAAATCAGACGAGGAGCAGGGTGAAGAATTCTCTGACACGGGAGCGGTTTCGGCGGAAGCGCAACATCATGAAGCCGCTGAGCATTTGGAGCATGCCTATCAACCGCTGCTCAATTGGGAGTTCAGAGGGATTGTCAATCCGGATCAGGTTCAGGGCGAGGATGAGACGACCGGGCAAGATCAGTCTGGAGGTCAACAGGGTGGGGGCATTTCAGAAGACAAGGGGGGAGTGAATTCAGCGGGGAGCCCTCAACGATCTCAGTCTTCTCAACCACAAAAGCCCCAAGATCCTCAGGACCCCTTGTTTGGAGCTTCTCCGCTGCAACAGTGGTTTCAGCCGAATCTCAATCCACAAGATAGGCGCACCGGTCAGGCTCTGAGGAGAGGGGAATATGTGTACGAAGAATGGGATGGATTGATTCGTGATTACCGTCCTCAATGGTGTCGGGTTCTCGAACAAGCTGGCGGTGAAGGTTCCCCGGACTTTGTTGATGAAACCTTTCGCACGTATGGGCCCATTGTCCGCTTAATTCGTCGCTACTTTGAGTCCATTCGCCCTGAAGCGTTTCGTCGGGTTGGGCGTCAGGCAGATGGTGAGGATATTGATTTTGACGCCGTAGTGGAATGGATGGCTGATCGACGGCAAGGCCATGATACCTCTGATCAGGTGTATTCCACTCGACAGAAACATGATCGACAGGTGGCGGTGGCGTTTTTGGTTGATATGAGTGGGTCGACAGGCCGCCAAATCGGGTCTCGGGCGCGCCAAGTCATTGACATTGAAAAGGAAGGGTTATTATTACTGTCTGAGGCGTTATCTGCTATTGGCGATCAATATGCCATTTATGGATTTTCCGGCCAAAGCCGGCAGGCTGTGGATATCCACGTGCTGAAGGATTTTGATGAACGGTCCGGTGGGCGCGTGGGCTTAAAGATTAGTGGCGTTAAGCCGCGACAACAAAATCGTGACGGGGCGGCCATTCGCCATGCGACGCATCGGCTCATGCAGCAGGCGGCGAAAGTGCGGCTGCTGATCTTGATCAGTGACGGGAAGCCATTAGATGATGAGTATTCCGATGAATATTCCTTAGAAGATACCAAAATGGCGCTCCGTGAGGCGCGGCTCAAAGGGATTCATCCATTTTGTATTACGATCGATCAAGCTGCCACGGATTATGTGAAACGCATGTATGGAGACATTGGATTTTTGGTAGTCGATGAAGTGGAATCGCTTCCGACCCGGCTCCCCAAAATTTATCAACGGCTGACCGCGCGATAACCACAAGAAGGAACACGATGACTTCTACCCCTCATCCTGATGTGCCGCCATGGGTATATAAGCTCTTTACGGGGCATCAGTATCCTTATGTCCGGCGTCAAGCGAAGTTTGACAAAAAGGATCGACCTCCCGACGGTGATCGACCCGAGCCAACCCTTGAGGAGATTCGTGAGAAGTTTTGGGAAATCTATCCACGTTGTACGACAAAGATGTTGCAGGAAGTTAAAGCCGGGATGATCGTTGCCTTTCAAGAATTGGGCGAATATGGGGCGGGGACCTATCAGGAATTTATCGATCATCCTGAAGATTTTTTGGCACGGGAATATGGGAAGAAAAAGATTAAAGTGAATTTTTATGATGGGGATAATTTTGTCTGTACCATTAATTTTAAAGTGGCAGGGTGGACGAGTCATGAGGATGATTAATCGCGCGTGTCTGGAAGCCTCAAAGGGATGGGTGAGGGTATGAGACGAGTAAAAGTAACGGTTGTGGGTGCGGGGAATGTTGGAGGGTCGATTGCCCAGCGCCTTGCAGAAAAAAATTGGTACGACATTGTGTTAGTGGATATTGTCGAAGGGATGCCACAGGGCAAAGCGCTGGACTTAGTCGAAGCGGGGCCCGTTTGTGCGTATGATTCTGCGGTGACTGGGGCCAATAGTTATGAAATCACCAAAGATTCGGATCTGGTGATCATTACCTCGGGTATCCCCAGGAGGCCAGGAATGAGTCGAGACGAATTGTTGGAAACGAATACGAATATTGTGTCTTCGGTGGTTCGGGAGACAGCCAAGCGGTCGCCGGACGCCATTCTGATCATTGTCTCTAATCCATTGGATGTGATGACGCATGTGGCCTCCCGCGTGAGCGGGTTCCCAAGAAACCGGGTTATAGGAATGGCCGGCGTCCTGGATTCGGCACGATTTCGTTCCTTTATTGCGGAAGCGCTGGAGGTGTCTGTCGAAAATATACATGCGATGGTTCTAGGCGGGCATGGTGATTCGATGGTTCCACTGATTCGCTATACCACAGTGGCCGGTCGTCCTATTAACGAATGGCTTTCACCTGACATCCTCGACGCCTTGATCAAGCGAACACGCGAAGGGGGCGCTGAAATTGTCAATTTGCTCAAGACCGGGAGTGCCTTTTATGCTCCCGCAGCGTCAGTCGTGGAAATGGTCGAAGCCATTACGAAAGATCAAAAGAAAATTCTCCCCTGCGCGGTGTTATGTGAAGGCGAGTATGGATTTCATGATCTCGTGTTGGGGGTGCCGGTCAAGCTGGGGGCGAATGGAGCGGAGGCCATTATGGAATATGCCTTGACCACTGAAGAACGAACGGCTCTTGAAGACTCCGCCCAGGCGGTTCGAGAATTATGTGAGGAAGTGAATCAGATGATGAAGAAGACGGCCTAACTCATCGGTGCTGGGTGTGTTTTCCTGGTCAATTTCATGGCCGGTTGACTGCCAAACACCCTGCTTGACGGCCCGAGAGACCCGTTCGTATAGTGGGACTGCGATGAAATTTTGAGAGGGGTGAATGGCGGATTGATCTTGGTAGGGATGTATATGAAACGTATGGTTATAATTTTTGCAACAGAGGCCAATTGTGGTTGAGACGATGACTCCGCGCGTGTTGCGGGAAATTCCCGGAGAGGCGTGGGATATTGAGTCCTATTGCCAGCATGGGGGTTATGAGGCATGGCAGCAATGCGTGGCGAAGCACGATGCCTTATCTGTGGTTGCCCAATTGAAAGAGGCGCACTTGCGAGGGCGGGGTGGCGCAGGTTTCCCTACCGGGTTGAAATGGGACAAAGTCCTGAATCATCGAATCAAAGAACGCTATTTTGTGTGTAATGCGGGGGAGCATGAACCTGGGACCTTTAAAGACCGCTATTTGCTCAGGCATCATCCCCATCAATTGTTAGAGGGCTGCTTAATCGCTGCCCATACGGTGGGAGCCAAGGCCGCCTATATTTATCTCAACCATGAATTTGCGGAAGAGAAAGCCATTTTTGAGCGGGCTAAGGATGAGGCGAGAGCGAAGGGGTTTTTGGGAGAAAACATTTTGGGAACCGGGCTCACGCTCGACATCGAAGTTTTTGATGGCTATGGCAGTTATGTCGCTGGCGAGGAAACAGCCATGCTGGAGTCCATGCAAGGCCGCCCGGCGCAGCCAAAGCAAAAGCCGCCATTTTATCCTACAGAATTTGGGTTGCATGGCAAGCCCACGCTCGTGAATAATGTCGAAACCTTATCGAATATTCCGAACCTGTTACGAAATGGTCCCGCGTGGTTTCGAGAAGTCGGGACGAGTACTACGCCGGGGACCATGTTGTTTTCCCTGAGTGGCGCGGTTAATCGGCCTGGTGTGTATGAATTGCCCCTGGGAACCACAATCCGTCATTTAATTGAAGTTTGCGGGCAAGGGGTGCCCAATGGGCATGGCGTCAAAGCGGTGTTTCCAGGTGGGCCCTCATTCTCCATGATCAGTGCGGATCAGTTAGATCTCCCCATGGATTTTGATTCGTTAAAAAAAGCCGGAACAGGTCTTGGCTCTGCCGGTGTAATTGTGGTGGATGATGCCACATGTATGGTGCAGCAAACTTTAAAGTTTGCGCATTTTTTTGAACGAGAGACCTGTGGGCAATGCCCGCCTTGCAGAATCGGCACCGAAGAGCTGGCGACGCTTATACGGAAAATTGAAGACGGGCAGGGCGAAGAGAAAGATTTGGCCAAGTTGTTACAAATTTGTGGTTTTGTGAAAGGCACAGGTTTTTGCACCTTGGTCACTGGTGCGGCGGTCTTAGTCCAAAATAGCTTGCGATTATTTCGCCATGAGTTTGACGAGCATATTCGATTAGGTCGGTGTCCGGTAAAACCGGTCACGGTATCTGCCGGATAAGGGATTCAGTTCATGCCTCGCGTGACATTTATTCATCCAGATGGAAAAAGTGGAGAGGTTGAAGCCAATCTTTCTCTTTTAGAGGCAGCCGAACAGATTGGCTTTCCGTTACCTCATGATTGTGGGGGGAATGCTTCATGTACCACTTGTCGTGTTGATGTGCTGGTGGGGCTGGAGAATTTGTCCGACATCGATTTTGATGAGCAAGATTTACTGGATCGAGAAGCCCTTACCGAACCGTATCGTCGATTGGGGTGCCAGGCTCGGTTGTTAGGTGATGTCATCGTTCAGGTACCAGAAGAAAAATGGGATAAGCCATCTGTGGGAAAATCCGATACGTTTGAGGCCTCCTCTCAATCATAAACGTGTGAATGCCCTGGACTAGTGCTTACGTCTCTTCACCAAGAACAGGCTTGTTGCTTCTTAGAACCCTAGCCCCTCATGACAGCGCTCACCTCCATTACTCGTACCTACACGTTTTGTGCTGCACATCGTTTGCATACCGATCAATTGCCGGATGACGTCAATCAACACATCTTTGGCAAATGTAATAACCCGAATGGACACGGACATAATTATACGGTTCAAGTCACCATTCAGGGTGCATTGAATGTCACAACAGGGCTGGTCACTGATGTGGAGACCCTCGATCAAATCGTGCATGAACACGTTGTGGCTCGGTTTGATCACCAACATCTGAATTTCGATCAGGCTTTTCAAGGTCTGACTACTACGGGAGAAAATCTCGCCAGATTGATCTGGGAATTGTTGGTTGATCGAATTCCTTCTGGACAATTAGAGAATATCAGGGTTGTCGAAACCCGGGACAATTTTTTCGACTATGTTGGTGATCCGAAGCCCTAATTTTTTTAGGGGATATTCTCCTCGACCGGAGATGTAAGGAGAGGTATGCAATCAAAATCCTCAAAACCCAAGGCCGTATCCAAGGCTCGAAATATCCGGAAGATCGCAGACTCGGATCAGATTGAGATCACGGCACCCGCTGCGATCCAAGATATTGAGCCGACGATTCGAAAATTACTCAGCCAACTAGGAGAAAATCCTGATCGCAATGGGCTACAGGAGACGCCCAAGCGGGTCGCCAAAGCCTTAACCTATTTGACGCAGGGGTATCATCAAGATATCGACACGCTGCTTAACGACGCACTCTTTCCCATTCAATATGATGAAATGGTGATCGTCAAAGACATTGATTTTTATAGCCTGTGCGAACATCATTTGTTGCCGTTTTTTGGCAAATGTCACGTGGGCTATATTCCTCGTAAGCATGTGGTGGGGTTGAGCAAGGTGCCGCGAATTGTCGACATGTTTAGTCGTCGCCTGCAGGTGCAAGAACGATTAACTGTGCAGATCGCCCATACCATTCAAGAAAAACTCAATCCGCATGGGGTGGGGGTAGTCATGGAAGCGCGGCATCTCTGTATGAGTATGCGGGGCGTCGAAAAACAAAACACAGTG
>QJYE01000071.1 GCA_003235785.1 Nitrospirota bacterium | reverse complement strand
TTATCCAAGGTTTCTGCCAATTCATCAAGTAGATGTTCTGTTTCTTCCCACCCAATGCAGGCATCGGTAATTGAGACTCCCCTTTCAAGTGCTTTCCCCGCTTCCCATTTTTGATTGCCAGGCTTGAGGTTGCTTTCGATCAAGAGACCCATGATCGCCGTTTGCCCTTCGGTGAATTGCTTTACGACAGATTGTGCCACGGGAACCTGGCGTGTGTGGTCTTTTTCTGAATTGCCATGGGAGCAATCAACCATGATCGGGCGCTGAATGTTTTCTTTCGCGAGGCAATGCACGGCTTGAGAAATGTCAGGTGGATGATAGTTAACGCGTCCGCCTCCTCCACGAAGGACCAGGTGTCGATCAGGATTGCCGTTGGTTTTAATAACGGAGGTGAGGCCCTCGGCATTGATACCAATAAAGCTCTGGGGGTGGCCAGCAGCAATCATGGCGTTTAAGGCGACTTGGAGCCCTCCGTCCGTCCCATTTTTTAAGCCTACTGGCATAGAGAGGCCACTGGCCATTTCACGATGTGTTTGACTTTCGGTTGTGCGGGCACCAATTGCAGACCAGCTGATCAGGTCTGAAATATATTGTGGGGTAACGGGATCCAGGAATTCCGTGGCACAGGGCATACCTAAGTGATTGATTTTCAGTAAGATGGAACGAGCCATCTCGAATCCTTGACCGATCTCACAGGATCCATCAAGCTTGGGATCATTAATGAGGCCCTTCCACCCAACTGTTGTGCGAGGTTTTTCAAAATACGTGCGGGATATGATGAGGATATGGTCTCGAATGCGGTCAGCTACCTGTTTGAGCTGTTCGGCATATTGAATCGCCGCCTCGGGGTCATGGATCGAACAGGGCCCAATGATGACCACCAGTCGATGGGCGTCATGTCCATGAAGGATATTTCGAATGGCTTGCCGTGCTTGCAGGACCATGTGGCCGGTAGCTTCTGGTATGGGGAGCATGTCCTGCATGTCTTTAGGAGTTGGAAGTGGGGCAATATCAATAATATTTCGGTTCGTAATACGCTCGGGCATGGGACACGTCCTCGTTAAAGATAACTGCGAATAGCTATTTTGATGATCAAAACATGCCGAAAATCAGGGCAATTGGGTTTATTGTAATCGGAAGCCTTATTGTCGGGCAACCGACGCTTCTGCCGATGACCTGGTCTCTTCTCGGGATCAGAGTTATATAAGCCCTGTTTGACGTGTGGGCGGAATGGGGGCCCGTTCAAGAGCCACGGTTGAATAGGTATTCTATTCAATAATATTACAAAAGATTGATGGGAGAGATTCCGACTGAAATCCATGTGGGTGCAATAGCTTGGTAGGACTACTGTGGGGCTTAGGCTGACGTATTAATCAGGCGGGCCTGTTGAGAGGTAAACCACCGAAGGATATCCCGCTGGGCCATATCAGAATCAGGCTTAAATATGAACTGGATGCCGATGATGAGTTCCTCGGTGGGATGCACCCATTCGATTGATCCGTAAAACTTTGAATGGTGATCGAATCCGGGTAGTCGACAGTTGAGATAAAGATGTAACGAGGAAACTTTAGGCCAGGCAGAATGGGCAATGCTGAATTGGCATCCTGTAGGTGAGAGGTTCCTCAATTGTACGGGAAGAACCGCAAGGATTTGGCCATTTTTGCTCAGGGGGCGAACGGAACTTGTAATGGCTACGGCTAAGCGAGGAAACGAACGGGGCGCTTGGCGCAGAATCTTGGGAGGCGCCTCTAGGCGAATGGCTGTCGGAAACGTGAGAACTTCTTGAATCACCGTTTCAAATTCATACATCTCTCCGTCAATATATGAGCGACCTTTACATGGCAAGCCAATGGTTATACCTTCAAGGGGTTGGTCGTTGGGTATGGCGCAGAGCAACGAATGATCTGTGCCTAATCCTAGGAGGGACGATTTGATTAATACGTTTTCTGGCTTGGAGGAAATCGTTAGCCAGAGAACATTTGAACCCATAGCGGGGTAGAAAGATGGCCTGCTCATCATTCCCTTTTCGGTTGTGGTGGATCATGCTACAAGGCAAAATGTGGGGAAACAAGATTTGGAAACAGCAATAACCAGGATCGTCCACAGATATACAACAATAACATAGAACCTCTAATATGCTCAGTGTGCCGAAGAGCGGGTGGGTCGGGTAGATGCCCTTTATTGAAAAACGGGGGGAAATAATCAGGTAAGACTGGCAATATCAATGGACGTGACGTCTTGAGAATTTCTTAAGACGATCAAGGTGAGGTGTCGGGTAGTTGGTCTGAGAGCTCTTGAATTAATTTGTCAGCAAGATTTTGTGAGGAAACCGCGTAGGTGCCATTTTCTAGAGCTGCTTGAATTTGAGTGATTCGCTCTTTTCGGATATCCGGTAAAAGAGTCATGGCCTCTGCGTATCGGTTGATTTCTTGTCCAGTCTGGGAAATGGATACTGGCTCTGATTCCGGGGAGATCGTTGGATCATCGGGTCTGTCCTTGTGTTTCGTCGAAGCGGGATGTGCTTCCTTTGGCGAAACAGGAGGGGAATCGGAAGGTATTGAAGAAAGAGGTTGCATCATTAACCTTCGGTAAAAAGCTGTTTGAGGAATCATAGGAAAATCCGTCCTAAGAAGCAAACGCGTTGTGGTTGGTAGTGTCAATGGATATAAGGACAACGAAGGTCCGTGGTTGGCGGTTGTGGTGGGATTGGATGGTGAATTGGCTATTTTCCCGATAGGGTAGGTTTGGAACCGTATGGAATTTTTTGTGGCTGCTCGTATTAGCAATCTCCAGGTTGTTGATCCTGGAGAGATTCGCCGCGTGGAATTCGCCTTGCCGGATTACGTCGAGATTGGTGAAATTCGTTACTCTCTTCACGATACGATGCGGCCGGGTACGGCTTTCTTAGCCAAACCGTGGGGCATGCGAACGGAGAAGTTCCGGCGGCGAATGTATACGAGGTCGAATTCGTCCTGCTTAGAGCCTGGCGTATTGGAGACGTTTATTAATCATACGCATCGACCCCTAGCCGACACGTCTATGTGGTGGCAGTCGGAAATGGCCGATATCTGGTATGAAGAAGGGCGGACCGTTGAAGTTCGTTTGACCGTCGATGAGTCTCAAGGCTTGGCGACGGTCTATGAAAATGCGGCCCTGTGCAAAGACGGGAATCTTCGCTTAGAACCTGATGGGGAATGGGAGGATTCTCGTTTGGTTTGTGTCGCCTACGGGACTGGCATTACCCCGTTCCTTTCGTATATTCGCTATATGGCGAATCAGGCTTGGCGGCAAGGAGGTGGAAAATGTCATGGGCATATGACGTTGATTGCCAGTGCGCGGCATCAAGGCCAATTGATCCTTCATCAAGAATTGCAGGAGATAGCACAACAATTCCCCCAACATTTTCGCTATGTGCCGGTATTAACCCGGTCCTGGCCGGAGGATTGGCCCTCTCTTAAAGGACGGATCGTACAGACCAATGTCTTGCCCTCAGGAGAAGAGCAGGTTGATCTGACTCCATTGCTTAATCTGGTTCCGGATCTCTCGCAGGCTCATCTGCGAATGTGCGGAAGTTTTCCTGCCTGTCGACAATTCACGCAGGGCTTGAGAGAGCAGGGTATCTGCCCTGTCACGGTGCGGATGGAATCGTGGTGAAAACGCGAGCTGGAGGGGTGTTCGTTAGCTGGTTGGTGTAGGTGTGATTCCCATGGCCGGTCGTGTGATTGAATCCGGAATAATGACCTTAGGGCGTTTGAGTAATCGGATGACAGGTCGACCCAAAAAGGTATGATGGCCACAGATGAGGCAATGCAAGCTGAGGCTGACGAGAAGTTCTTGTTCTAATTGTTCCAGGGTGACGGTTCGTGACCCGCAACGGGAACATCGTGGGTGAGTGTCGGTTTGAGTTGATTGTGCTGCAGGTTTCATGGCACCGGTTTTTTTCGGGCGTCCTCGTTTGACTGGTGTGCGGGGAAGTTTTTTCATTGATAAATCCTTGGTAAAATCCATCCAATGTTCCTTCCTTCTAGTACCAAGTTCTATGCCAGAGAGAAGATGAAGGAATCTGCACGAAAATCTCCTAAAAAGACCAAAAGCTCATATCGTTGGGGAGTAAGTAGGTAAGTTTTTCCATGACCACCTGGTCGAAATGACAGGGTGGATTTTTATGGAGGGGGAGGGTGATGGGACGAGTGGGCTAAAATCGCATCAGCACGGGCTAGGAGATTGGCTGCTTCAGTTGGACGTTTGGCTTCTTGCAGGAGACGGGCATATCGCTGGAGAATGGCCGCGATATCGGAATGCTCTGGTCCATTAATGGCTTCTTTGATGGTGAGCGCACGTTGATATTGATCCGCGGCTTTGTTGTATTCTTTGCGATCCTGATAAAAGTCGGCCAAGCTGTACAAGCTACTCAAGAGAAGCGGATTTCCAGGCTCTAAACTTTCTGCATGGTGGATGGTGGCTAATAACTGTTGTTCAACTTTGCGAGTCTTGGCGTTTGTGGCCTGTTCACTCTCAGATGATGGCAGTCGTGTAATTTGGGGATGAGAGCAAGCGGTCAAGAAGAGTAAAAGCATGATCAGGCTACCGAGCAGACTCATGCGTTTGATTTTGGAGTAGATAGGTGACATGGAAAAGGTTCTTTTAGTGGGAAAACGACGTCTTGGATCGTTGAGAATTCTATAAGCTTAAGAGGACGCCATGCAAGTTAGGGGCAAGTCCTTTCATGTTTCAACAAATTTTTGATGATATTGCCTTATTTCTTATGGGGGTTTTTCGATGCCGGTTGTTTGGTGTTCAATTTCTGCGCACGGATTTGGTCATGCGGCTCAAGTCATTCCCGTTCTGAATGCATTAGGAACGGTTGTCTCGAATTTAAAGGTAATACTTCGGACCTGTGTCCAGCCATCAATTTTTCAGGAGAATTTGAACGTGAGCTGGGAGTTGCAGGCCGTCCCTCAGGATATTGGGTGTATTCAGCAAGGACCGTTAGCCATTGATATTGCGGGAACATGGGAAGCGTATCAGGTTTTTCACGAGAATTGGACTCAACGAGTGGAGCGAGAAGTTCGGGACATGGACGATGCAGGGGTTGATCTGGTGCTTTCAAACATTTCCTATTTGGCTATCGCCAGTGCATGCCAGGCGAACCGTCAGGTGGTGGCGCTTGCCTCACTTTCCTGGGATCGAGTCTTAGTGCCGTTCATGGAAACGGCAAGAGCTGATCATCAGACAATCTATGAACACATTCGGCAACAATATATGAAAACCACGCATTTGATTCGACTCTATCCTGCGATTGATATGCCAATCTTTCCGTCTTCAACGGAGACGGGTCCGTCTTTTTCACTTGCAGCAGTTCCATCACAGGATTTGCGGAAACTTTTGGGAATACAGGCTGGAGAAAAGCTTGTGCTGATCGCTTTTGGTGGAGTGCCGCTGACAAATCTTCCATTGAAGGAAATGGAGTTGTGTGAGGGTTTTCATTTTTTAGTGGGAGGCATAGTGCTGGATGGTTCATGGAAGCGAGTCCATTGCCTCGAAAATATCCGGATGCCGTTCGGTGAAATGCTGAGGCAAGCAGATGTCGTCATGACCAAGCCGGGATATGGGACGGTCGTGACGGCCGTTCATTATCGAATTCCCTTGGTGTATGTGCGGCGTAATAACTTTGTGGATGAACAATCGTTGGTTGATTACGCCCGTGAGCATGGGCGGGCGTTGGAACTGACAGGTGAAGACTTTGGGCGAGGTGTCTGGAAGGAAACCCTTGAGGCCGTGCTGGCCTTACCCGACCCATTGAAGCCTTCTCCTCAACCAGATTGCAGTGGCATCGTGCGTGTCTTGAGGAAATATCTTAAGGCGTGAAGCTCATTGAGGGTGTGTGGGTTACGTGCTCGATGGAGTGGAGGGTGGTGAGGGCATGACTGAAAGCGCTTCAATGGCGTTAGAAATGGTCATGCCTTTTCTTTCTTGTTCTTTCCAAAACGTGCCAATGACTTCAACTAAATGATTGGTGGTGATGGGTGAAACCCCTTGCGTGCGATCGTGCCGGCCATACACCACAATGGAATGTTCGCCATGCGAAAGCCGGAATACGAAGTCTATAAACAGTTCTGTTTCATCTAAATGTAGTTCCGGTTGTGTGATCAGACCATGAACGGTGACAAGCTGTTGGTGGTATTTTTGAGTATTGGTGAGAAGATCCGCAATAGAGACCTCTTGGGGACCGGAGGTCATTCTGTTTGTTTGGGGGTGTTTTTGGCGTGACGAAGGAGTATCAGATGAATGAAGGTGTATGGCCTGAGATTTTGGGAGCGGGAGTTGGTCTTGGGCCATAAGGCTATTTACGGAAAGAACGATGCCTGCGATCAAAGACATATGATAATGATGAGGTGAGAACATGACTATGGTTTTGTAATGGGTGATAATCGAGGAGCCTGTGTTTTGGGACAATAAGAGTGTTGATTAAAGGAATGTTGAAATGGCTGTTTTGAATTATTATGCGGTTCTTGAAGTGTCGCTTCAAGCCTCGCAGGATGAAATTAAAAAATCGTATCGAAAATTGGCGCTCCAATATCATCCTGATCGAAATGGAGGCGACGGTCAAGCCGAACAAAAGATTCGCGAAGTCAACGCGGCCTATGAAATTCTTGGAGACCCCGACGCTCGAAAGACGTATGACCGATTACGGTTAGGTCATGTGGGACCGATGGTGTCTCGACAGGAAGAGGAATCTGATGAGTCTCCTTCTCCTGGAGTGGTTTTGGAGCGCATGGAGAGGACTCTAGGTGAAGAGGCGCGCAAGCAATTGTTCATGGTGTTGATGAGAAAGACTGGCATGATCAAAGAAGAGTTAAGGCGTATTCGAGAGGAGGTGATACGTGTACAAGGGTATGATACTTTTCTTGATAAGGTCGTGACGCAATGTGCGGAAGAAGGTCTTAAGAAACTGGTGACTGATGAGCTGTGGCAACTTCGTGAGCGTCTGGTGGATATTGCCGTAGAAATGGTGTGCTCAGAAGTCCCAGGCTCATTCCAAGGTCGACCGGCCATTGAAGCGGTGAGGCGAGCCTTGCAGGAGGCCTATCATCAAGGGTGGATTCACGGCTATGCACAGGCCTGTGAGCTGCTTTATGAAAGACGATAGTGAGTTGGAACAGTGAGGCGAGGAAGACGGTGTGGAAACTGGGGTGTTTTCATGAACGCTCGTTTGATTGAGGAGATGCCCCTTCTGGTGGCGTCTCCTCCAAGTTAATTGTCAAAGGGGGAGGCGGATTGCTGGAATGTATTGTTTCTTTGAGACTGTGAATTTGAGTCAGAAAAGTTCTGAGCCTCCTTTGACAAGGTGACCTGATCTTGTATCGGCGAGGCGACTCCCCGTTGCTCAGGCCCTTTGGTTCTGTCAGCAATATCTTCGTTGGGGCGTACGGCTGTTTCCGGTTTTCGAACTTGTGTAAGCAATGAAAACGCTGGTGGTGATTGCTGTGTGTCGATGCCTCCTAGTGCCATGGTACTTGCTCCTTTCAAGTGACGATCTGTCTGTGGCCATTTTCAATTGATATCTCCATTGTCGGTGATTAGACCAAATTCTTGCGAGTCGCGTTCATCAAAATTCAAGAACGTTCTTTAATTGGGAGCTATTTGATAAGGTTCATACATAAGGTGATGAGGTCTTGAGTTTTATGATCATCAATCAAATCTCTCAGCAATCATTTTTCGGTTTTCTACCTCCTTTTCCCAAATGGGGGCTCTTCCTGAGCATGATCAATTGACTTATGGGCTGCCGCATAGCTTTAGAAAAGCGTGCACAAGGATCCATTTGAAATATACTGTGGAGATGTTCTCTCCGTTTGCTTGGGTGCACGACATAGGAAGAAGCAACTTTCATGATTACTGAATTTACTGTGATGGCAGGGGAGAGGATCAAGCGTCTGGATGCTTTTTTGGTCGGTCATGAGCGAGGTATGTCACGTTCCCGGTTGCAACGATTAATCATCTCCGGTCGGATTCGCGTGAATGCGCAGGTGGTGAAGCCGAGTCAAAAAATTCAACCCGGTGACCGAATTACGATGGATGCGCCAGAGCCTGGACCATTGATGGTGAATGATGAAGTCGTTCCGCTTGAAGTGCTTTATGAGGATGAGGCGTTACTCGTGGTCAATAAGCCTTCGGGGGTGGTGGTGCACCCCACTTCAGGCAATTGGAACGGAACCTTGTTGAATGGCCTGTTGGCACATCTTCAGGTTCGTGATAAAGCCCAAGACCCTATTCCCGCTAAGGTTTTTCCTGGACTGGTTCATCGGCTTGATAAAGATACGTCCGGGGTCATGGTGGTGGCCAAAACCGATCAGGCTCACCGGTCACTCTGTTCTCAATTTGAGCAACAGACGGTTACCCGAACCTATGAAGCTCTTATCGATGGTAGGCCAGCAGATGATCAAGGAGTCATCGATCTAGCCATTGGGCGGGATGTGCGTGATGGGAAGAAGGTTTCTAGCCATACTGCTCAGCCTCAAACCGCGGTCACCGTTTTCAAGGTCCTCCACAAATTTGGTGATATGGCTTCTCATGTGGAGTTGACCCCGCGTACCGGACGACAACATCAGCTTCGAGTCCATATGGCTTCGCTTGGCTGTCCTATTATGGGGGATCGGATCTATGGTGCGCAGAAGGCTTGTCAT
>QJYE01000238.1 GCA_003235785.1 Nitrospirota bacterium | reverse complement strand
TACGGCGGGATTCCTATCAGATTGCGAGGATTCTTTTAGAGCCCTGTAGGCCAGGAGCCTGGGCATTGCGGAGCTAATACGTGCGAATGTCGTCCAAAAAAATGCTGATCTGGGGAAGCCTCGGCTTCTTTGTTCTTACGGGGTTACTCCTGATTCTTCCCTGGTTTTTGAATCCTGAGTACCTGGAGCGTCTGGTGTTGCAGCAGATTCAACAGACGTTCGGGTCGCATGTCCGTGTCGGTCGGACATCGTTTGCGTTGTTTCCTTCTCCTCATTTTCTGGTTTCCGACATTATCGTCAAAGAACGGGACGATTCCCATGCGGTCTTTCGAGCGCAGTCGATGAGCTTAGAACTCGGCGTTGGTCAGTTGTTTCAGAAAAAGTTAGAGGTTCGAGAATTTTTTCTGGATTACCCGGAAATTGAGATTCATCGGGATAAGTCCGGCGTGTGGCGGTTTTTAGGGCATTCGAGTCCTGATTCGGCGGTCTCCTCACTGGCCGCATTTTTAGTGCTGGGAAAGCTGGTGGTCACCAATGGCAAAATTATTGTGATTGATGAATCGCCCACCGACACGGTGAGGGGCGTGGTATTGGAAGATGTGGCCTGTTTGTCCGAAACATCCGATGAGGATGCGATGGTGCGTTCCACGCTGTCGGTATCCGGGAATCTTCGACAGCTTCATGATACCGCGCCCTTTCGGTTGACCGGAACCCTTGAATCGAGCTTGTCGACTCCAGTGTCTTTGCTCAAACAGTCAAACGTCGTGTTTAAACAGATGACGTTTTTGGGGCATATGGAGACGGATAATTTTGCCGTCAATCAATTAGCGGACTATCTTCCTCATGGCGAGGTGTTGTTGCCATTTTCTGGAAAGGTGCATGCGGAGTCCACGGTTCACTGGACCAAAAATGAAAAAACGTCTCGCCTGACTTTATCGAAAATTGCCTTAGCGAATTCAGACCTTTCGGTTGAGGGCAATGCCAGTCTTGAAGGGTTAGCGGATGGCCATCACATGGCCTCTGTGTCGATGCGATCGTCGCCGTTCAATCTGAAGGGCATTCGAGCACTCATTCCTGACTCCTGGCTCCCTGCCGATGCCGTGGCCTTGTGGCAAAGGGCGGAGTGGGGCGGAGAGCTGGAGGTGTTGGAAGCACGGGTGACGGGTTCCACGCGTTCTGATATTGACACATCCGTCACCGGGACATTCCGCGTTCATCATGGATTTCTTCATACCCCGGATTGGCCAAACACCGATCAGGTGGAAGGCCTGGTGGTGGTCGAACCTGATCGGGTCCAAGTGACTGAGGCCCATGGCCTGTATGACGGAATTTCTGTCGAGGTGAAACAGGGCGTCTTTCTGTTTAAAGAGGGTGGGTCATGGGGTGAAGTCGAACTTCAGGGAATCGTTCCCGCCCCCAAAATCTGGGATGTTGTGAATCATTTAGGCCATGGTCCTGCTGTGTCCACGATCCTGCCGGCTTGGCAGGTATCATCCGGCACGGGCTTGTTACGTTTGCGGTTTGCTGGACATGTGTTTGATGAACAGGGGTTGACGTTTCAAGACGGCGACTACCAGCCTCAGGATGTGGTGGCCACTATTCCCATGTTGCCCCATGTCCTGTCCAACGGGCAGGGGAAGATTCAGTTTTCTCCGGATAGCACGGTCTTCACGGATTTTCAAGGAACTGTTGGTGGCCATCCCTTGACGATGAACGGCACGATTCTCCATCAGCGCACGTTACGCCTGGAACCCATGAATGTGACCCTCTCACTGGAAGGCCAGGAGATTTTTGCGGAGTCCGGACAAGGTGGACCGCCGTCAGGTTTTCAGATTCGTGGTCCTCTTCATGCCGCAGTGACTATGCGTGGACCGTTACGTCGTCTCAAAGTGAGGGGGAAGATTGATGGACAAGAGGCCAGAGTGAGCTTTCCCTCCGTCATCCAGAAAGAGACCGGGCAACCAGGCGTTCTCGAGTTTGATGGAGAAGTGCGGTCTAACGGTATCATACAATTCGAGCGACTCGAACTGGCCATGCTCCCGCTACGTCTTCGAGGACAGGGGCTGTGGCGATTTGGTCGGTCATGGGGATTTGACGGGCGACTCAATTCCGGTCCTATCTCGGTCGGATTACTCCCGGACAAAATTCGGATCTTGGGCAATGCGATTGAGTCAGGAATTTTGGAAGTGCAATTAGAGGGAAGCGGCGTCGGCCCTGATTGGCGAAAATGGGATCTGAACGGCTGGGTTGCCGTCACGGAGGGGGTGGTGAGGCTCCCTGAGGTTCAAGCCCCGCTCACCCATTTATATGTGCGGTTGAAAATTGAGAAGCATTTGCTGGATTTAAAGCGGATGGAATTTCGCCTCAATGAGAGCACGGCCGTGGTGACGGGATTGATGAAAAATTGGAGTACAACGCCAGAGGCCAGCCTCATGTGGAATGCTCCACAATTTGACCTTGGTTTGCTTATTCCCAAAAAGGAACGGTCATTTCTCCGGGATGGAGTCGAATGGCTTGCTGCCCATGGCACACTTGAAGGTTCGATTCTCGTCGAACGGCCAATCTATAAGGCTTTTTCTGGAAAGAAACTCTCTGCGGTTTTGAGTATTCATGATAACTTACTGGCCATGGATAAAATTCACACGACCGTTGAGAACGATGGCACTCTC
>QJYE01000315.1 GCA_003235785.1 Nitrospirota bacterium | reverse complement strand
TTTGAGTTTTCGATTCATGGTTCGGAGCCCCCTACTTTATCATGTGTTCCGTGGTGTTCGTCCATCGGGTTTTTGTCGTGCGGAGGCGGATGGCAGGGGAAGATTCGCAAGAGCTTCTTCCCAGGCCTCGAAGCCTCCCTCGAGGTCCATAATGTTTGAATAATGGTGATGCTCCAAGAGGCTGGTGGCAATGGATGATCGGTAGCCGCTTGAACAATAGACCACAACTGTATGATCTGTTGGGATTTCCGAAAGACGTGTCAAAAGATCTGGAAGCGGAATATTGCGGCTGTCATCGATGTGGCGGGTTTCCCACTCATGGTGGGCTCGCACGTCCAATAAATGGGGCCAATCGGCCATCATCAAATGTTTTTGAAGATGTGACACGGTCATGCGATTGGTGGGTCGGATGAGCTCTGGAGTCGAGGTCAGGGCGTGGATCCCATGATTCAAAAATCCCTTGATCTGATCAATTCCGACACGAGCCAATCGTATGATGGCTTCCCGTTCCTGCCCTGGATCACTGATGAGAATAATCGGAGTTTCCCGGTCAAGGATCTCCCCACTCCACCTTTCAAACGCACCGGATAATCCGATGTTCACACTTTCGCAGAGGTGCCCCAGGCCAAATTCACGGGGAGAACGAACATCCAGAATTTGGGCGCCGGCACTTTTTTCATGAAGGACCTGATCAACGGTTAACGGCTGATGAGATTGGGTGAGAATATGTTCGAGCAAAGGGGTGTCTCGTCGGTTCAAGAAGGCCACCTGCGAGAAATAGGTGGGGGCTTCCAATTGGTCGGTCGTGACCAGATCGATAAAGGCCTGCTTGCTCATCGGCTTCAATGCGGCATTGGTGAGGAGTTCCTCTTCCAAGGTCGAGGATAATTGGTTGCTGAGATGCTTTCCGCACAGACTGCCGGCGCCATGAGCTGGAAAGATTTTGGTGTGTGGGGGCTGAGTCAGAATATGGTGATGGAGTGAATCGTAGAGTTGCCCCGCGAGTGCGTGGCTGCTCACTCCCACTGATGCCAATACATCAGGCCGTCCGACGTCGCCCACAAACAGGGTATCTCCTGTCAATATGGCCTTGGGGTGCTCACGGTCTTCTTTCAGATCATAGACGACGATTGAGATACCTTCAGGAGTATGCCCCGGGGTTTCGAGTATTTTAAGACAGGTGGACCCAAAGGTTATTTCATCCCCATGTTGGAGAGGACGAAAGGCGTAATGGCATTTGGCCCGGGCGCCAAGATAAATGTCTGCGCCCGTACGCCGGTGAAGTTCAAGGTGGCCGGCGACAAAATCTGCGTGGAAATGCGTGAGAAAAATGTATTGTAGGGTCAAATGATCCGATTCGAGATCGGTCAGGTATTGATCGATGTCTCGTTGCGGATCAATGATGGCTGCCTGATGACTATCTTCGTCTCCAATCAGGTAGGAAGCGTGAGATAAACTTTGAAGATAGTATTGTGTGAAAATCATGGCGCACGACGCGGTTAGAACTTCTCGTCGTTCAGTAAAATCGGAGTGGAATAGGTTAACCGTTCGTTGGCGGTTCTCAAGTAGTTCAGGACTTGCTGGTCTTCGACCTGTGAAAAGTATTGATAGCATCGGCTCACGTCGACAAAGGGCTCAGGCATGTCTAAAACTTCTAAATCGTCAACCAACCTGCGGATGTGGGTGATTGTTTCATGAGGCCCGACTGGAATAGCGGCAATGAGGCGTGCGATTCGACGTGTGCGCAGACTGTGAAGCGAAGCGATAAACGTTGATCCGGTTGCCACCCCATCATCAACCAAGATGACCGTATAGTTATCTTCCGCCATAAGCGGTTTTCCTCTTCGATAGAGGGTCTTTTGCCGTTCAATTTCCTCTTGTTGCCGAAAGGTTTCTTGATTAAGGTAATGCTGGTAGGGCAACTCCTGCCCATTCTGGTGAGCAAAGAGTTCAGGATCTAACCATGTCAAGCCAGTTTCAGTGATGGCCCCCATGGCACATTTCGGATCGTTAGGGAAACCTAATTTGCGTGTGAGAAAAATGTCGAGGGGAAGGTGGAGTTGGAGACTGAGGATTGCCCCGACTTCGACCCCCCCACGAGGAAGGGCCAACACCACGGTCCGTGGCTGATTTTTGAACCGTTGCAGTCGAGTCGCGAGTAAGAGCCCCGCTTCCTTACGGTCGGTGAGTGGTTGGGTCACCGTGTTCATGAAGTTTTGATTCCTTGGTTGAGTGAGAATGTTCGTGGTCGATTTTCCGGGTGTTGATTCCCACCGCATGCCAGGCCGGGCAGTAGCCAATGATGCCGGTCAACAGTGCAACGAGCCCAACCACCATGAGTACCAGATCTCCCCACCCTGGCAATATGGAAAATCCGGATAAGGCGAGAAGGGTCAGCCCGATCCCGATGCGGATGATGCGTTCATGGTGTCCAAGGTTTCGAAGTGCCTTCATAGCCTGACCTCCTCATTTCATGTGACCCGCGGCTCTTCAGGGTCATCATCAAGGGTTCCGTGAGCGACTCGTACCGCCCCTAAGACTTGGCCCGTATCGAATGGCCGCCCCACAATTTGCAGCGCCCCCAAACGAGTGGCTTCCGGGGCTAAGGATTGGGTCGATTGTCCGCCTAATACCACGATTTTGCCTGTATACCCTGCGCTCCGGAGTTCTCGT
>QJYE01000344.1 GCA_003235785.1 Nitrospirota bacterium | reverse complement strand
CTTATTCGTCATGCGGGGCGACCGCAGGCCGCACGAAAACGTCGGCACCATACACAAAGACGTGATGCTGCTTTCTTTAATCCTTTTGGTCATGCCCGAGCGTGTTCCCTAGCACGACTCCATCCACGCACCAGATAGGCCCCAATACGGTCCACGTCCGCACCGTTCTCAAATGGCAAAAACCCGCGTCCCCGAAATCATAGCCAAGCGCAATGTGTCTAATGATGGCCCGATCCGGTTGCCGCACGGCTAGCGACCCGCTGCTGCTCCTCAAATGTCCGTCTCAGGTTTTTTAAACCTCAGAGTCAGGATTTGTCTGATTGTGGGTCCTTTGTAAAGGGATTATCCTGCTGGTGGCTCAAGTCGTTTTTCCCGACTGTATGATTCAGGGATGAAGGAAACTTTCAAAGGTAGGGGAGCTCACACCATGTGGTTGGACAGGCCATCGATATTGTCTTGGACTGAAATATTTGATGGGAAGGTGTACTCAAACCCTTCCAGGTTTCGCAACCGGGAAAGGCTATGTATGGTTCAGATACCCCGGGTGTTTATCACTGCCAAAAAAACGGTTGACCTATGGTTTCCGCTCTGTAGTGGATAACCTACGGCATCACCTCGCATTACTTTTTGCATTTGTTCATTGTGCCATCGAACCCTTCCCAGATTTTCCCCTCGGACACGCCAAAATTTTTTCTGTTTATCTTGTAGGTGAGTGCTTGCTTCTCTGGCTCAAAAACAAAGTCCAACTCTGCGGGCGACGTGTACAATATTGTCTCCGATTTGAGGCGAACTTCTCCCGTATTACCGTCGTCGTATTCGGCCCATCCTGTATCCGTTTTGTTCCCTTCAGTAGTTGGTGGCTTAATACAAGTATCAAAAATCTTCTGCGTGATTCCTGTGTATGAATTTGACTCCTTTGCGCCCACGTCTGAAGAGCCGATCATGAGACTCAGCATTAACACCAAAGGAACGAGAACTGAAGTGACGTCAGACTGGCGTTTCACAATTTCTTTCATGGCAATCGTCCTTTCTGCGGAGTTGTCCCGTCTGCATTTAACCTTCGGTTCAGTGGTCGCTGCAGCGAAGGGGTGAAAAAGTTCGAGTTGACGTTGACCAGGTTAGCGGTTTTGACGGTGTGGAGTTTGCTGGATCAGATGTCCCAGCAATGATTCGACGTGAGTGTATTCTTTATATACATTTATAGCAAAGAAACGTTAGATTTATTAGTTAATCAATGTTACAGACAAGTTGTTGAGGAGAGGGGGGTGTTTCGTCCTCTCTTATTCGTCTGACAGGAAGTGAAGAATGAAGTCCGTCTCCCTTGGCCCTAAGCGTTTTACAGCCGCCTTGTCGATTCTCGATCGGGAAGAGAGGGAGAATCCCTTGTCCGGTAAGGATCAGAACTTATTCAAAACCCTTAATAGGGTTGCTTACGGCTTTGTCCTGGCGGCGACCCTGTTCGGTACTTTTTGGAGTTTCTGGGGGCTTTATTTGCACTGGGGCAAGTTGGAAGCATACTTGCATTTCGTGTACGTCTTTGTTTGGACGACGGTTTTGTTCATGCCCCTTCACTGTATGACGTTTCTCATCATGATTCGTTTGAACTGGCCTCTCGTGCGGGCCGTTCGGCGTCAAGAGAAGATGGTGGAAAAACTCGGCCTCGCGAATGCGCTCGAGGCGCCGTGGGCCGGTGAGCGAGCGAAGAGGCGGATGTTGAACCTCGTGACGCTTCTGGTGGGGCCCTGGCTCTGGGCCTGGGGGCTCTTCTTTGTCGCCCTGGTCCTCCTGCTGCCGCTCCCCAAGACGCCGCCGGATTTTTTGTTTCCCGTTCCTGGCGTGGAAGAGCGTGCGCCGCTGGCTTGGGCGGTCTTCGCGTGCTTTCTGTGGACGCTCCTGGTCGGCTACATGTATGTGTGGCTCCACCGCCTGAGAAGAGGGGAGGAGCGTTTGCGGGTCGTTGCTCGCCTGCAGTCGTCATTACATGGTTTGAAGCAGAGCGTGGAACAACACCACGAGGTCAAATTGTCCGGGAGTGTGTACAACCAGATTGCTCGTATTGAGCAGGCGCAGATCTCGCGAGCACGAGCCGAAAGCGTTCGAAGTTTCGTGACGGATGCCGAGCCCACGTTTGTCGTGCAGAAGAGCCACGCGGTGAGGGCCGCTCAGCTCGAGCTTGACCCGGAAGTGGGCTTGCAGGTGCAAGATGCGATTGAGTCGCTCGCAGCGAGCGTTCGCCGGAAGGCTGTCACGAGTGTTGAAGCCATGGAAGTCCACTGGCTGAAGATCCCGGAGACAACGCTCGAAATTAGCTACTTGATTGACGAAGCCGCGCGGCGGCTTCGGGTGGTCTCGTTGCGACCGGTTGCTGGCAGAGAGATGCCGGAGGGGACCTCATGACCCACGCAGAGCAAGATTTTTCCGAGTTCGCAACTTCCTACACCAAGAACGCGCGAGAAATCCGTGCCACCCTCACGGAGGAGGTGCGTTCGGCGCTGATGGTGATTGATGACGAGCTTTCCGATGATCCCAAGAACTACGCTCATCGCACGGTCATGCTCAGTGACGGCATGTTCATTTACAAGTATCCGAAGCCCGTGATCGAGCTCACCTGCAAGATGGATGTAGACAGGAAAGTGATCCACGTCATGCATGTTGTCGCGCCAGCCCTGGTGGCCACGAAACCCCTCTTTATCAGCTACAGCCACCAGGATAAGGAATGGTTGAGTGAGCTGAGGAAGTGGCTGAAGCCGCTCGAAAAGAATGACCTGATCAAGATCTGGGACGACCGGGAGATCATGGCAGGAGACCGGTGGGCAGAAGAGATCCGGACGTCACTTTCCTCCGCCAAGGCGGCGGTGCTCCTGGTTACCCAGGACTTTCTCGCCTCGGATTTCATCAGCCAGCAAGAACTGCCTCAACTGTTGCAGGCGGCGAAATCCGACGGAGTGGAGATACTCTGGATCGCCGTGAGCGCAAGCACGGTAGAGGATACTGAAATTTCGAAGTTTCAAGCAGTCAACAACCCGACCGAACCGCTCGACGGGCTCTCGGCGCCGGAGCAGAAAAAAGAGTTCCTCCAAATATACAAAAAGATCAAGCAAGTTATTGAAGGGTAAGTTTCGCATGTTTGGTGATGAAGGGGAAAATCGAAAGAGACTCCTGTCGCGCGTGGCAGGCCAAGTAGATTGGGAAGTCACCACCAATCGCTCACGGCGAACTTGGCCCATTGCAAATACGGGGCGTAGGCCGAGAACCCAAGGGGTCCTCTCAAGTTGAGGTGTAGGGCTACTTCTCGCTCCGTGGAACCAGGATCAAAACGCCGGAGATCAAGGAGCAATTACGGCAAGCGCGCTGGCTGCTCTACAGGGCTCGATCCACTTACCTGAAGGAAGTCTGTGACCGAATTCATCAAGTATCAGAAAAAGAAGGCCTCGCGAGTGGTGGCGATCCAACTCGCCCTCGAGACCGATGGCTTCACCTACCAGAAGTGGGGTGGCCCCCAGACCTGCAAGCCCGGCGACTGGATTGTGAACAACGACGGGGACGTCTACACGGTGGACTGCGACACGTTTGCGCGCACCTATGCCGCCATCAGCCCGGGGATCTATGAGAAGGTTGCGCCGGTCTGGGCGAAGGTGGCGGAGCAACCTGGCCAGATTGCCACGAAAGAAGGGCAGACCCATTACCAGGCGGGCGACTATCTCGTTTACAACGAACCGGACGGCAGGGATGGTTATGCGGTCGACGCCGAGGTGTTCGAAAAAATGTACGCGCCCGCTGACTAATGGTCTTGAGAAGGGTCTCGGTCTTCCTTCCCATGGTCGGGCAAGCCGCTGCTGACTGACCTGCATGACGACCTTTTCACCTTGGTGGGGGTTTGGTTTTCCCGGTACACATCACTACCTCCATGCCGGTCGTGCCCTGGAGGTTCAAAGCGGAGAGTACAATGGGAGATACGGGTTTCATCCTGGCATTTGTGCCGAGAGGGTCCAACGGGAGATGGCACAGTTACAATCACAGCTTTCATATTGGACGGGAAATTGGCTGAGGATTCTCCCCAAAAGAATGGTTCCTTGGAAAGTTCAACTCGCATTAGCGGGTTTACGGCTATCTGCGTGCTGATCAGTAGTGTGGTGGGAACAGGGATCTTCACCACCACGGGTTTTATGGCGCGAGATGTGGGAAGCCCATGGCTCATTCTCGCTCTCTGGGGTGGTGGCGCGTTATTGGCTCTCATCGGGGCGATGTGTTACAGCGAGCTGGGGGCGGCTTTTCCCTCTGTGGGAGGCGACTATGTCTATCTTCGGGAGGCCTATCATCCGTTTGTGGCGTTCTTGAGTGGGTGGTCTTCATTTACCATTGGCTTTGGTGCGGCTATTGCCGCTGGAGCCATGGGATTTTCTTCCTACGTGCTTCAACTCGTCCCAAGTGACGGGGATTCAACCCTGCAGATTAAGGGGATGGCTCTGGCATTGATTTGGAGTCTGACGGTGGTTCATGTGGCGGGGATAGGCCCTGGGGGGCTTCTTCAACAGATTCTTACCGTCTTAAAGATTGGCGCGATTCTTCTGCTCATAGCCGGGGCTTTCACGGTGGGACATGGGGATTGGCAACATTTAGTCATGACCCCAATAACACCGGATGTTGGGCCGGGAGCTCTGGTGGTGTCCTTTATTTTTGTGACCTATGCGTATTCGGGATGGAATGCCGCAGGGTACATTGCCGGAGAAATTACTAATCCGACCCGTTCCATCCCACGAACGATGATTGGCGGGACCCTGCTGGTTGGCGTGCTGTATGCGGTTCTGAACCTCGTATACTTTTATGCGCTACCCATTCACGCCCTGGCTACTCCTCCTCTCCTGCCTGTCGCAGAAAAAGCCGCGGTTGAAATGTTCGGACCGACAGCCGCTCATTTTGTGACCATTTTATTGTGTATCTCCATAGCCGGTGCGGTGAGCGCCATGATTTGGACCGGACCACGGGTCTACTATGCGATGGCCCAGGACGGATTCCTGCCGGGTATCTTTTCGGACACCGAACGCAATCAGGGCGCGCCGGTGCGTTCCATTATTCTCCAAAGCCTGTGGGTGACCGTATTAGTGGTATCCGGATCATTTGAACAGTTGCTGATTTACAGCGGACTGATTATCACTGTATTTACTGCGCTCACTGTTGGAGCAGTCATCATTCTTCGGCAAAGTCGTCCGCAATTAGTTCGTCCCTATCAGGTTCCTTTTTATCCGGTATTGCCGGTGTGTTATGTCCTCATTGCCGGAGTGATCATGATTGTTCTCAGTATGGAAAAACCGGTTGAGGCCTTTTGGGCCTGTCTGACACTGAGCGCTGGTATTCCTCTCTATTTCTTGATGAAGAAACATGTTGGAACATACGGGCATGACAGGAGCTGATGGATCTCTGCGGACGGCCTGTTGGGCTCCTCAAAAGAGGCGATCATGCTCGACGTGTTTATCTTGTGTGCGGTTCGGATGGATCCCTGCCACAAACACGCAGGGATGACGAATTCGAGGGATGGATTCTGGCAGACGACTGGCGGGGATGACGAAGGAGAGGCCTTAGTTTTTGCTCCGGATCTGTGGATGTGACTGAGCAGGGTGTTGTCGGTTAAAGTAAAGAAATGGAAAGTTTTTTTCTCGCGAGCCATCTCTCTTCCATATAAACGAGACGTATGCGTTCAACGAATGTGCCACTTGCTTTCTTTGCAATTGTTGTCGGAATATTGGGCATCGTATTTGGATGCGGAAATGGAAATCAGACCATGAGTCAAGGTAGGGAACACACCCGAAAGGTGGAACGGGATTGGATGGTGGATACGCAAATTGTGGGCGAAGGTATCACTGATCCAAGGGTTGTGGCGGCCATGAGACGGGTGCCGCGTCATGGATTTATTCCGGACTCTGCCTCAGAAGATGCCTATGGAGATTTTCCCCTCCCTATCGGGTATAACCAGACGATTTCTCAGCCATACATTGTGGCTTATATGACGGAAGCGCTACGGTTGCAACCAGGAGAAAAAGTTTTGGAAATCGGGACAGGGTCCGGGTATCAGGCGGCTATCCTCGCCGAACTTGGCGTCCGGGTATTTTCCATTGAGATTGTGAAACCTCTTGCCCAATATGCCAAGGACAATTTATTGAAGTTGGGGTATGACCAGGTCATGGTACGAGCAGGAGATGGCTATCAGGGTTGGCCGGAAGAAAGCCCCTTCGATGCTATTATTATTACCGCCGCGCCTGATCATGTTCCCTCGCCGCTCTTAGAACAGTTGGCCGTTGGCGGCCGCCTTATCCTTCCGGTGGGAGACTATTCCCAAAATCTGGTCTTGATTCGACGAACCGAAGAGGGCTACCAGAAAACCGAATTGTTGCCGGTAAGATTTGTTCCGATGACGGGGCAAGCCGAAAAAGGTTCACCTGGCCCGTAAATCGTCAATACACATTCGATCGCTCACGCTGGCTGATACAGAGTTTGCCTCCTAGCCCTTTCGCGTTATTCCACCACCCAGATGGCAAACCCTGCGCCTTTTTGAACCAACTCTTCTCCCACATGGTGGTGAAACATTTCTTGGAATTTCTGGTACGATTTTCGTCCAACCACAATGGTTCCACATTGCTGATTGTGTGCCGTTTCCAGGAGCTCTCTGACATATTCCGGGCGATGAATGGATTCGGCAAATACGGTGGTGATCCTGTCGGCTGAGATTCCACCTTGAAGAAACAGAGCCTTGACTTTTTCCATAAGTGGTTCGGCTGACTGTTGGGCCTGTGCAACCCATTGTGCCTGCTCATTTTTTAACTGCTCATCAAGCCGTTCTTCGGTTTTGGGATCCTCAGATCCGCCGAATTCCAGCAATTCCGGAGGGATTGGTGGAAGGACGTGAAGGAGTACAATGTGAAATCCCTTTTGTGGACCGAGCGTTTCCGCCACATAAGACACCGTTCGGAGAGTGGCTTCGGAATCGTCTATGGCAACCAGGAATGTCTTATCTCTTCCCATCGTTGGTCTCCTTGTGAAATTGATCATGTAGCCTTAAGCCTGATTCTATAACGAATAGGTTTCATTTATCTCTTTTTTCGTTTGACTGCGGATGAGAGTAATTGTTTGACCCGGAAAACCGGTTCGGCTAGACCAGTCCCCGTATAATTTTGAGAGAGAAGTGTGTGTGGGAGTTTTTTGCGTTGAAACGTAATCCCAATCTCCTGGCCCCCGGCAAGGAGCGGCAGTTGATGAATCCGAGTCTGCGTCACAATTCCTAAAAAAGACACGTCCCCACGAGTAGCAAAATGGCCCTGTCGATCAATCCCCGCAGGTAATTTGAAGACGGGACCTCCGCTGTTGCCGGGAAATATGTGTCCATCAATATAAAATAAGGTGGATTCGGGTTTCGTGGGTGAGACCCAAGAGACGATGCCCTGCCGAACCAGAGCCTTTGCAGACAAGTCCGGTCCCACCGCCTCTGGATAGCCCAGTAACATCAGGGGGGCGCCTTCATAAATCTCCTCCGCAGTGCCAAAGTCCCCAAATCGAATTTCCGGCATAATTTTCCGCCCTGTCTGTTTTTTTGTGAGAGAAAGCGGAAGACAGGCAAGATCAACTTTGGTGTTGGGATGGGAGATCCAATATTGTTTGGTTCCGCGCCTGAGGGTGATCCCGACTCCAAAATATTGCGTCGCCGGTTTTTCATCGAACCATGAAAAGCGGAGTTGGAGGTGGGAAGGGGCCCATTGATTGTGCGTGTCCTGAAAGACATGCTTGGCCGTGACTAACCAGGGTGTATGGGTGGGATCATCTTGTAAGCCAAAGATTACACCGGTTCCCGCAACCACAAACATTTTCTTTTTCACCAGACGCCCATTGGCGTATCTGATCTCTACTTGCTCTGTATGGCCGATCGCCACGGTGGCATCGCGCCAGCGGTCTATCCATCCTGCCATAAATGGTTATCCTTGGCTCGTGTGCTTGAGCATTGAAGAGAAGGTTGCCGTTTCTTCGTTGGCAATCACTTCTCTAGAAAAAATTCTTATCATAATATTCATGAATCAGAATGGCCAATTACGTAATTATGGCAGAGTGTGGAAAAGATAAACAGGTGTTTGGCCAATCCACGGTCTTTGCTGGCAGTCAATCCCTTCTTTCGTCTTTCGAGCAACTGTTGAAAACGTTTGGATAGTCCATCCATGGACGATCTCGCTTTGAAAAGGCCAGCTGTTGGAAGAGACCGGTTCTCGCATTCATACGAGAACACGTTGTTTCTGGAAAGAGGGGCATTCAGCTTCGCCTTCTTGGCTTTGGGAACACATTCCTCCATAATTGAGATTAAGGCTATCGACATGAAGTCACGCCACTCCATGCAACCCTATGAATCTGAATATCCGGGTGCATGGTACGCAACGATCACGTAAGAGGGAGCATGATGACTACGCAAGAATTTTGTGACGCCGCACAACGACTCCTTGAGGATATTGAAAAAGGGGTCATCTCTGTGGAATTGGTCGAAGGAGACATCCTTCAGGGTAATGTGCAATACCGCACAAGCAATGGGTGGACGATCGTCGTGTTTAGTGATGGGGATGATTGGGATTATGTCTCTTCGATTATTCCGCCATCTGGAGAACGCTTTGAACTTTGGCCGGAACAAGAGAAAGATGATTCTGCCGAGTTGCGTGCTCTCCGCTCGTATCATCCCCCTTCGAATCAACTCACCAGGACTTGGGGTTTCCTCACCTGACTCACGAAGAA
>QJYE01000277.1 GCA_003235785.1 Nitrospirota bacterium | reverse complement strand
ACAAAAAGGAGGTTTTGTATGCGTCAATTCCCAAGGCTGATTCTTGTCGTATTCTGTATGGGCTTCATGTTGTCTCAACACGGTTGGGCAGGGCAACAGCTTGATGTGCATGATGGGTCGGCGATTTCGATTACGTCTCCCCAGAATGGTACCACCGTCGAAAGCTCATTTGATTTAGTGTATGTCTTGAGGAAGGGCGTGATGGCCGATCATGCTCATGTTTTTCTGGATGGAAAGTATCAGAAGGGGTTTAAGGGGAAATTCAACGAGGTGCCATCAGGCCAACATACGATTACCGTAAAAGTCGCCACGCATGACCATGATATGGTGACTGTCTCCGACTCGATTGCCATAGTCGTGAAGTAAGAATGGATGGCAGGACAGAAATCGAGAGGTGAGGGGCGAAGGTTGGAGAATGTACTATAGATTTTTCTGTAAATGAATGATTCGTGGGGCGTGGGTTATGCGTGAGACCATCCTTATAAAGAGTACTCGGAGGGAGGAATTGATTGATATTACCGAATCTGTCCGCGCAATTCTTGAGCGAAGCTCCATCCAGAATGGAATCATGCATGTGTATGCGCAAGGTGCGACGGCTGCCCTGATGGTTCAAGAAAATTGGGATGAGAGTGTTCAGCTGGATGTGGTCACTTTGCTTCGGAAACTCATTCCTCCCGGTGTGTGGTTGCATGATGCGCAAGATGGCAACGGAGATTCCCATTTGAAAGCCGGTCTTGTCGGGCCATCAGAGACGATTCCGATTATTGATGGCCAATTGGGTTTGTCTCGATGGCAGAATATTTTTTTCTGTGAATTCGATGGTCCCCGTACAGAGCGTCGCGTGATTTGTACACTTATTGATGATCCTGATGAGGAAGGCTAAGGCTCTTCTATGGCGCAGATCTGCTAGAGTCTCACCCGTAATTTCTGGAATTTATTCCCTATATTGGTTGAGAGGTCTTTGCCGTGAGTCGTGTGCAAGTGGTCACCCTTCCCGAAATTGGTGACGTCTCTATTGTTTGTAAGACCAAACGAGATATTTCTATTGAAACCCCGTTAGATAAACGAGATGACGAATCTCTGGGATGGGGTTATTGGGATAGGATTTGGCCGTCGTCTATGGCCTTTTCTGAATATCTCATTCACCAATTTTCCCCAGCAAAACTGACAGGCACCAAGGTCCTAGAAATTGGCTGTGGGACAGGGGTGCCTGGAGTGGTTGCGGCTCAGCTCGGGGCGTTCACCATGTTCTCAGATATGGTTCCGGTGACATTAGAAGCGGTCAAGGAAACATGCCGCCTGAATCACATTCGCAACTTTGATACGTGCACGTTGGATTGGTCAGAAAAAATTCAATCAAAAGAGCGTTATGATATGGTGTTAGGCTGTGAGGTATTTTATGACGAAGCAATTTTAGCGGATATTTCTCACGTCCTTGAACAGGTGCTTGCTCCAGGAGGAAAAGGCCTGTTTTGCGATCCCAATAGACTGGGGCTGGACACCATCGAACTCGGATTTCAAGAAAAGTTTAAACTCTCAGTCAAAAAAATCCCTCTGAACTGGCCTCCGCAAAAATCCGCTGGTCTAGAGAAAATGGTGTATCTGTATGAGATAACCAGAAAAGGAGAGTCTGTGTCTTAACGGAACCATTTTCATCTGGCGAAGTCGCTCATTGGCCTTTGCTTCGGGGACTTTTCCGCATAGGCGGGAATCTCGTTTTCCATTTGCCAGGCTTTGTTCAGGCCGTTGAGATTTCATGGCCTGTCGGCTCACCAAGGGCGCAATCCCTATTTCCGGGCAAGGACCCATCGCGATGTATTTCTGCGCTCGGTTTCATCATTTGGGCAACGCCCAAGGCGCCATGCACTCCAATAAAAAAACTCAGAAAAATTGACGGGTTAGGAGAGGCCGGATACAATTTTCTCATGTTTGTCACCTTAACGGAATATGCGGTGTCCTCTTGGAGAGGATCTGAGGCATACGATGGCCTAGAAGCTGTGGTGGCTGGAATTGCCGAGGGCGCCAAGCAAATTCAAGCCAAAGTGCGAGCGGCGGTTCTGGCCAATGCTGTCGGTGCCACGGGTGAAACCAATGTTCAGGGCGAAGTGGTGCAAATTCTGGATACCTTTTCCTCTGAGACATTGGTCAAGACGTTGACTCAATGTGGTCGGGTGGCGGCCATTGGTTCGGAAGAAATTGAAGAGACGGTCATTGTTGGCGATAGTCCGGCGCATCGGTATCTCGTACAAATGGATCCGTTGGATGGGTCCTCCAATATTGACGTGGCAGTGAGCGTGGGCTCGATTTTAGGAATTTGGAAACGCGAAGCCCATGAACAAGTCGCTGAATCGACCTTGCTAAAGAAGGGAAAGGATCAGGTTGCGGCGGTCTATACGGTTTATGGGTCCTGCACGGTAATGGTGGTGGCGACTCATGAGGGTGTGCAGGGGTTTACGCTTGATCCTGCTGATGGAATCTTTCGGCGGACCAACCCCGATATACGTATTCCCCAAAATAATTCGTGTTATAGCACCAATGAAGGCAATTTCAAGGGAATGGAGCGAGGAACCCAAAAAGCCGTGGAAGAGCTGCGGAATACCTATTCTCTTCGGTATGCAGGGTCGCTTGTGGCGGATTTTCACCGGAATTTGCTGAAAGGGGGGATCTTCCTGTACCCAGGAACTGTCAAAAGTCCAGAAGGAAAGCTTCGTCTGATGTATGAAGCGAACCCTCTTGCCTTTATCGTCGAGCAGGCAGGTGGGGCGGCCTCTTCGGGTAAGGAGCGCATTCTTGACATTCAACCCCAGAAATTACACCAACGGACTTCTCTTATTATTGGGAATAAAGATGTTGTTGAAAGGACCGTAGCGGTCATGAATAAGGCCTGAGGTCTGTTTGAGTAATTTTGACTAGGATTTTTTCTTCTGTTTGCTGCCTGCCCCCGTTTCTCTTCACCTTCCAAGCCTGTCAGCTTCCTTCCGATGGTCTAAGGTTTCTTTCGCTTCAAAATAACCAGTTCGCCTGCTTCCTGAGGAGGTTTCTTGGTAAGGGATAGATTTCATTGGATCCTAAGGGTTCCACTTTTCAAATTCTTCTCTGGGACTTTTGTGGGGGAGCCCTATGGGTCTTTTGATTGATTGCAGACGGTGGAGTCCCTTCGTACAATGCGCTTTCCCACGAACGAGTGGGATAGTCTGATTTTGTCTTTCACTTTTTATTCCCTGACGGAAGGGTTGGATTATGGCAAAAGTCCTTGAAGGCCCAGGAATGGGCTTACTGCGAAAATGGGGAATTTCGACCCCTAACTATGTCGTGGTGACGTCAAACGACGAGTTTGAAGAACTGTCGAAGGTCAATGATTGGTTGAAAAAGAGTAAGCTCGTGGTCAAGGCCCACGAAGCGTTGGGTTCTCGCTTTAAATTGGGTTTGGTCAAGGTTGGATTAGATTTGGCTGCAGCCAAGGCGGCGGTCAAGGAAATGCTTGGGAAGAAGGTGGAATCCGTCACCATTCGTGAGGTGATTGTCTCGGAAGCCATTGATCACAAAGAAGAATATTATGCCTCGGTGAAATCGACGCGTGACGGCGTAGATGTGATGGTCACGACCTATGGCGGGATAGAGGTAGAAGAGAATTGGGAAAAGGTGAAGAAATTGTCCGTTGAGATCGGTGAATCGCCCTCCGATGCTCAATTGTCTGCCTTGGCCAAAGACGCTGGTTTTTCGGGTGATACTGCCACAAAAATGGCTGAATTTTTAAAAAAACTCTATATTTGTTTTGATAATGAAGATGCCCAATATTTGGAAATTAATCCGGTTGTCCAAAATTCAAATGGCCACTTGGTGGCACTTGATGCGGTGACCTTGTTGGATGGTGATGCCAAGTTCCGGCATAAAGATTGGACGTTCCCTTTCGCGGCTGAATTTGGCCGTGCCTATACCAAGAACGAAGAAGAAGTGATGGCGGTGGATGCGAAGGTCAAAGGCTCCGTGAAATTGATTGAAATTCCCGGTGGCAATATTGCCATGCTGCCAGCGGGCGGTGGCGCGAGTGTGTACTACTCGGATGCAGTGGTGGCGCGTGGTGGGAAATTAGCCAACTATGCTGAATATTCTGGCGATCCGCCGGATTGGGCGGTTGAAGTGCTCACCGAAAAAGTCTGTTCGTTGCCCAATATTAAACATATTATTGTCGGTGGCGCGATTGCCAATTTCACCGATGTGAAAAAGACCTTTGGCGGCATTATCAATGCCTTTAGAAAAGCCAAAGGTGAAGGCAAGTTAAAGGGTGTGAAGATCTGGGTACGGCGTGGTGGTCCCAACGAATTGCAAGGGTTGGCGGCCATGCGTGCCTTACAAGATGAAGGCTTTGATATTCATGTGTTTGACCGCACGACGCCATTAACAGACATCGTTGATATGGCCATGGCGGCAAAATAAATTTTTTGAAATTAAGGAACTAGGAGACTGCTTCAATGAGTATTCTTGCCACGAAAGACACGCATGTTGTTATTCAGGGGGGCGTGGCTGGTGTCAATGCTGCCCGTCGTATGGCGGAGTTCCGCTATATGATTAAACAACCGTTGAATGTATCCGCATTTGTGTATCCGCCTGACGCAGGAAAAACCTATGAAATCGTGTGCGGGACCGAGCTTGTGGCCATTCCCATCTATAAGACGGTGGCGGATGCCACGGCCAATCATCCTGAAATTAATACCAGCCTGGTTTATATCGGCGCGAACCGAGCGTATGAAGGCACAATGGATGCCCTCAATGATCCCAAAATCAAAACGGTCTCCATGATTACCGAAGGGGTTCCCGAAAAAGACGCCAAGCTTCTTGGGAAACATGCCAGAAAATTAGGCAAAACGTTTAACGGCCCTTCCTCGATTGGTGTGGTGTCTGCCGGAGAATGTCGTTTAGGTGTGATCGGTGGAGCTTTTGATAATTTGGTGGCCTGCAAGTTGTATCGCCCGGGTTCATTTGGCGTCATTACCAAATCGGGTGGGCTGTCAAACGAAATTATCTGGATTTGTTCTCAATTTGCTGACGGGATCACCACAGCCATCGGAATTGGTGGAGATGCCTACCCAGGGACAGATTACGTCAGTTATTTGGAAATGTTTGAAAACGACCCGCAAACCAAAGCGGTGGTGATCGTCGGGGAAATGGGGGGCGATCTAGAGGAAAGTGCGGCTGAATGGTATGGAGCCAAGAAGCGCCGGATTAAATTGTTGGCGGTGGTTTCTGGTTTTTGCCAAGAAAGTCTGCCCAAGGGGATGAAATTCGGCCATGCAGGTGCGAAAGAAGGGTTAAAAGGGGAAGGGTCGGCGCGGGCGAAATCCGATGCCTTGAAAAAGGCAGGCGCGCTTGTCCCTGATACCTTTGGCGCGTTGGGGCCTGCCATTAAAGCCACACATGAGGAATTACTCAAGAGTGGAGTGATTAAGGCCATTCCGGATTTGGCTCCGTCGGATGTACCGAGGCTTCCAAAAACCGTGGCTGAAGCGAAGAAAGATGGAGAAGTCTTGGTGGAACCGCTCATTCGCTCAACTATCAGTGATGATCGAGGTGACGAACCGCTATATCAAGGCTACCCCGCCTCTGAGCTCATCAATGCCGGCTATGATATTCCGCACATCATTGGATTGTTGTGGGACAACAGGTTGGTGTCCAGGCAAGAAGCGGAAATTATTAAGCGGATTATCATGTTGTCGGCTGACCATGGCCCATGTGTTAGTGGTGCGTTGACGACGGTCATTGCCGCCTGTGCGGGAATTGGCTTATCGCAAGCGGTGGCCGCGGGTATGATTATGATTGGCCCACGATTTGGTGGGGCAGTGACGGATGCCGGTCGTTGGTTCAAATATGCCATTGATCAGAAGCTGACCGTTGAGGACTTTTTGGCTTACATGAAGCAGAACGTAGGGCCGGTTCCTGGTATCGGGCATCGGGTCAAAAGTTTGAAGAATCCAGATAAGCGTGTGAAAGAACTGGTGGGCTATGTCAAAAGTCTGGGAATCAAGACCCCGCATTTAGACTTTGCCCTGGAAGTTGAGAAAATTACGGCAGTGAAAAAAGATAATCTGATTCTCAATGTGGATGGAACCATGGCGGCGGTGTTGGTCGATATCGGGTTCCCGGTAGACAGCTTGAATGGGTTTTTCATCCTGGCTCGAACGATTGGTATGATTGGCCATTGGACAGATCAAAAGCGACAGGGTAGCCGGCTTATTCGCCTGTTTGATTACCTGGTGAATTATGCTTCGCCTAAACGGCGGGAAGTTCCCCCGTTACAATAAACACGGGTTTTTACATTATAGTGTGAATGGTCGTTATTTAACGTTCAATTCAATACAGGAGAACATATTATGTCGGTAGATATGGTCAAAGCACTCTATGCTTCAATGGGGCCTGCGGTTGAAAAAGCCCGAAAGAAATTCGGGCGTCCATTGACGTTGGCCGAAAAAATCCTCGTGAGCCATGCCGATGATTTCGATACACAGGAATGGGACCGAGGGAAAGCCATGTTGGCGCTGCGTCCGGATCGAGTGGCGATGCAGGATGCCACGGCGCAGATGGCCATGTTGCAATTTATTCAAGCGGGGAAAGCCAAAGTGGCGGTACCCAGCACCATTCATTGTGATCATTTAATTCGAGCTGAAATGGGCTCGGAAAAAGATCTCATGATTGCCAATGCCGAAAATCGAGAGGTCTACAATTTCCTCGAATCTGCCGCCAAAAAATATGGAATTGGCTTTTGGAAGCCAGGAGCCGGGATCATCCATCAAGTCGTGCTTGAAAATTATGCCTTCCCGGGCGGGTTGATCATTGGCACCGATTCCCATACGCCGAATGGTGGTGGATTGGGCATGTTGGCCATTGGTGTCGGCGGGGCCGATGCGGGTGAAGTCATGGCAGGCTTGCCGTGGGAAGTGCTGCATCCCAAGCTGATTGGCATCAAACTCACAGGGAAACTCAATGGCTGGGCGTCGCCGAAAGATGTCATTCTCTATATTTGTGGAAAACTGACCGTAAAGGGTGGCACCAATAAAATTGTGGAATACTTTGGCCCAGGCGCGGAAACCATCAGTGCGACGGGAAAAGGCACCATCACCAATATGGGAGCTGAACTTGGCGCGACGACCTCTGTCTTCCCATTTGATCAAAAGATGGTGGCCTATTTAAATATCACGGAACGGGCTGAAATCGCTAAATTAGCCGAAGCAAATAAATCCTTGCTGGTGGCTGATCCTGAAGTCTATCAATCGCCCGAGAAGTATTATGATGAGATTGTGGAGATTGATCTGTCCACGATTGAACCCCATGTGGTCGGACCACATACTCCTGATTTAGCGCGTCCGATTTCCAAGTTGGCGGCGGAAGCCAAAGAAAAGGGCTATCCCGTCCAATTAAAGGCCACGTTGTTAGGTAGCTGCACCAATTCCTCCTATGAAGATATTGGGCGTTCAGCGCATATCGCTCAGCAAGGGTTAAAAGCGGGGCTCAAGGCCAAGACGGCGTTTTTGGTATCGCCAGGCTCTGAACGAATCTTTGCAACTATGAAGCGCGACGGGTTCATGAAGACGTTTGAAGATTTAGGCGCAACCGTGTTGGCGAATGCCTGCGGCCCCTGTATCGGGCAATGGAAGCGTGCTGATGGCGTCAAAGGCAAAGCCGACTCCATCGTGAGTACCTTTAATCGCAATTTTCCCGGCCGTAACGATGGCATTGCTGAGACCTTATCCTTCTTGGCGAGTCCGGAGTTGGTTACAGCCTATGCCCTTTCTGGAGATTTGGGCTTTGATCCCGTTAACGATACCATTAAGACGGCAGATGGAAGAGAAATAAAATTAGAAGCCCCACAGGGGGATGAATTGCCGAGTTTGGGCTTTGCCAAGGGCGAAGAAGGTTTTGTGGCTCCTGCAGAGAATGGCGAGGGTTTGGAAGTGGATCTTCCCCCCACGAGCGAACGCCTGCAATTACTTCAACCATTTCCCCGTTGGGACGGCAAGGACTTTGAGAAGCTCCCTATCCTGATTAAAACTAAAGGAAAGACCACGACGGATCATATCTCTCCCGCCGGTCAATGGTTGAAGTTCCGTGGCCATTTGGACAAGATTAGCGACAATATGTTTCTGGGGGCTAACAATGCCTTCACGGGGGAGGCTGGAAAAGCGAATAACGTCCTAACAGGGGAAAAGAATTTGGCCCCAGCGGCCATTGCCCGTGATTATAAATCCAAAGGCGTTGGCTCTTTTGTGGTGGGTGATGAAAATTATGGTGAGGGGAGTAGTCGGGAGCATGCCGCGATGTGCCCACGTTTTCTTGGAGTGTTGGCGGTGCTCACCAAAAGTTTTGCGCGGATCCATGAAACGAATTTGAAGAAGCAAGGTATTCTTCCGATGACCTTTGCCAATCCGGCGGACTATGATCTGATTGACCAAGAAGATCGAGTCAGTGTGACCGGCTTAAACGATTTGGCACCAGGGAAACCCGTTTCAGTGACCATTCATAAACCAGGCGGGAAGGACATCACGATTCAGGCAAATCATAGTATGACCGAGCCTCAAATTGCGTGGTTTAAGGCAGGCTCGGCGCTGAATGCATTGAATTAGAATCAAAATGGCAGTTGCTGCATCACAGGGCGGGAGTCCGTGCCTGTTGATGATAGTACGATGGTCACGAGGGATAGCATAATGGTTTTTTTGAGGGTACCTGAATAATGTCTAGTGACGTGAACCAGCCCAAGCAATTTACTGAACAAGCC
>QJYE01000291.1 GCA_003235785.1 Nitrospirota bacterium | reverse complement strand
GGGGAATCAATCTGAAAGGATTCCTTATCCCCATAGATAAATTGCACCCGATGCACCGTTTCTTCCACAACGCTGAGAAAATCTGCTGGTAAAATCTTCTCAATACGAGCCGAAAGCCCGCCCCCACAAACTTTGTACCGGGGATGCCGCTGTTTCTCAAACGCGAGCACCGATATCCCTTGTTGGCTCAACTCGTAGGCCGCAGATGCGCCAGCTGGCCCCATACCAACGACGATCACATCATATATGTGCGAATGAAGGGGAATACTCACTGGACAATATTAGCACTTAAAAAAAATTGACAGCAGACCGATTTCCTTCCGCCACCGGCCCAATCAGCCGATTCCGGCCTTAAACCTCCAGGAAGATTCGGCACTGTACGGGAAAGGAGACCTCACTGACTACTGAGACCCGTTCTGGTTATAGCCAGAAGCACGGAGAAGAAAATTCATAGGGCATTTTCCTTTGTTCATCAAATTCGCCACCCTCGTCTGCGGTTTCCAGGATCATTAAACCTTTTTGGTTAACCGGCACACAATGCCCTTCATGACGTTTGCCGATTGCTACGGCGACAGATCCATGAAATACAAGCACATCACCGCTGCCTGATGGAGAACCGAAATTATTGTCGTTGTTCGAAGGAGAGAGGGAAAAAGTGAAAACGTTCGCGCAGGAAGATGGAAACTCTGCCGAACAGACGCCTTTTAGAGGTAGTAGATGACTATAGGGCAATCACGATTTCCCCAACTTCACGGAAATCATCAGTTGGCCATCATCACGCCGAACCCGTAAAACGACCGTTTGGCCGGGTTCTGTCCGTTCGATGAGATAATTTTTTAATTGCGCTGGCGTGGTGATGGCATGTTCATCAATGGCGACCAATATATCCCCTTTTCGAAATCCGGCATGACGAGAGGGTCCTGTGGCTTTCGCCACACCCAGGACCCAATGGTTTCCTTCTTTGATGGTTTCCAGGTGAATACCAAGAACAGAAAATCCGGGGGTCTTTCCCGACAACACCGCCATCACCACACGTTCCACCAATAAACCAGGGAGGGCAAATCCAAAGCGACTACACCCTCGCTCTGTCTGCATGGTTTCGGTTTGAATAATCGCATGGACCAGACCGACTAATTGCCCTTGATCATTGAGAAGGCCGCCACCCGAGTTGCCCCGGCAGGCAGAAAGATCTACCTGCACCAGTCGACTCTGAACCGTGGGCAAAAAGGTATTGGGGTTCCCCACGGTGCCAAAGGAGAGGGCAGGGCCTCTGCCCATAGGATAGCCCACGGTAAAAACACCATCGCCATAGGTCACATCCTTCTCTGCAAACCGGACATTCGAAACTGGCCAATCGGACTCGCTTCCTTGAATTTTGTACAGAGCCACATCCAAATAGGTATTAGCTCCCTGACGAGCCGCCGACAACTCTCGTAGATCGTCCGTCAGCACATAAATCACGTCTGGAACCACTGATTTCCCACCTTGTGATTGTTCCACAGCATGACGTGCGGTCAAAATGACGCCGTTCCCTAAATGAATTCCCGACCCTCGAATCTGAACCGGCACGCCATAATCCCGCTCTTCGGTGCTCAGAGAATCCGCTTGAAGGATACCCACTGTGGCGAGTTTCGCTTGCTCAATAGCATGCGCGCGGTTGTTCGACACTTGATCATCAGCACATGCTGTGGCCAGGCCTAAGCCGGGCACCAGAACAAGGCTAAGGAGAATTGTCCAGCCATAAAACATTTTTTGAAGCAGCAAGATCCCCATATCGTTCTCTGGATGGCTCACATGAAAACCTAACTGCTCAGGCCTTCCATATTCAAGATCGGAGAATTACCTGAAGATTCGACCGCCTGTAGAACAGCGATCTTCAATTCGCCAAATAACGCTTTCATGCTTTGGTAGGAATAATGAGCATTTCGCCCACTGGGATTCGGCAACACAAAGACCGAAACACCCGTGAATCGCTCGAGCTGAAGACCGGGCAGAATAGGTTTCCTGTTTCCCCGTTTACCGGAAAGAACAGATGGTTCGGGGGACCACAAGGCTTGAGCCACCGTCATGCCTAATACGGCCACAAGTGCGGGTTGATATTTCTGGATTTTGGCCACGAGTTCCCGCCGTCCTTGGAGGAAATCCTGCGGACCTAGATCACGAAGACCTGCGGTTGGTTTGGCAACCAGGTTTGTGAGTCCATAACCGTAATCCAATAACCGCTGATCATCCAGATAGGACAATTGAGAAGGCACTAGACCACCTTCAAACAATAATTTCCAAAACCGATTGGAGTGACCTGCATAATGATGTCCGAGTTCAGATGAGCGAAGCCCCGGATTAATCCCCACAAAAAGAATGGAGAGCCCCGGCGCCAGATAATCAGGAAGTCCAGGGGATATGCGGGGCATCTTCTGTAGAGCCTATAAAATGGAGATAGAATGAGAAAACAAGACGAAAGGATTGAATCGGAATGTAGATTTAGTGAGCCGTGAATTGAGATTGGATCTCAGTAAATGTTTTCTCAGCCTCGGGAAGAAGATCATCACGTTTCTGTTCCTTGGCTAACTCCAGAGCCCGCTTGGCCAGATCATAGGCTTCTTGATGTTCCCCTCGTTCTGCGCAGACACGGGCGACAACCATTCGAGCATTAATCGATTTTGGCTCCCGCTTAATCACCTGGCGCAACATCACCTCACCTTT
>QJYE01000550.1 GCA_003235785.1 Nitrospirota bacterium | reverse complement strand
TCTTTTTACTCCGACAGGGCTTTGAAGACCGTGATTGCCAACCCTTCGATTTTATGTAGTATTTCACTTACCCTAAACCGACTACAGCTTACCCTCCCCCTAAAAAAAGAGGTGCAGACATTCAAGGAGAAAAAAAAGAGCCCGCTTTCAACATTCCCATAAACTGAAAGCCACAAAATATGGCATGAAAATTGGTTACAAATCAGGTATGACGAACAATTTTAACGCGACAACTCATGAGGTATTATTATGACTATGCGAAAAAGTCAATCGTATTCCACGCAATCCTTTAAGAAAAAAGAACTCGTTGACGATCCCTATTCCATGAAACAGGCTCCGAAGGGATTGCTCGAATGCCCGGAATGCCATGCTCAATATTACCGAAAACGCTGGAGTTTCCCCGAGACGTTTTCTTCCCCAACACGAAAACCGACAGGGGCTGGTCCGAAGAAACCCACCAAAGAGATTCTGGTTCCCCAGAGCTATCAGTGCCCGGATTGCCGAAAAATCCAAGACGGCTATGCCGAAGGGTTTCTGACCATTCATTGGCCCAATTGGGGAGCCCATAAAGCCGAAGTTCTTGGCCTCGTCCACAATGAAGAACACCAAGCCGCTCGCAACAATCCCCTGGAACGGGTGATGACCATCCGGACTCGCCCTGATGGGGCAGATATTGAAACCACGACCGAACATTTCGCGCAGCGTCTTGGCAAACATCTTGATCGAGCCTTTAAAGGATCGATTACCTATCGATGGTCGCATAAGGACAAATGCGGGCGGGTCACCTGGCAAGGCCCCCCAGCTCCTACCAAGCGCGGGCGAACAGCCAAACAATCAACAAGCAAATCATAAAAGGGGCTATGGATTCGTCTCTTCTACAAAGAAACGAGGGGGAAGGAGCATCGCAGATCTTCCGGCAGGTACGTGAGGTGCTTTGCCAGCATGTGCAAGACCGATCCGCGAAAGCGCGAAAGGACGTCATCCTAATACCGCAAGATGGGGAAACCATTTTTTAGAGGAGCGTATTGCTATGAGATATGACGCCGTACTTTTGACTGTGCTAGTGCTCATCGGATTGACCCTTCCGGCTCACAGTCAAGAACCGCAAGTCAATCTAGAAAAGGGGAAAGCCATTTATCAGACCCATTGCGTGGGGTGTCACGGCATTCTCGGAAAAGGAGATGGACCGGAGGCCGCCAACCTGATCGTCCCACCCACCAATTTTCATCGCACGCAATCCCGGGCCAAAACGGAAATGGATCTCCGAGGCGCCATCATATGGGGGTTGGCATTTAGCCCCATGCATGGTTGGTGGGGCAAACTCAGTGGGGAGGACATGCGCTCTGTCACGGCGTATATTCGACAACTCGCGCCGTATCAACCGTCAACACCGTAAATACGCGTTGCGAAGCGCTTGGCGGGTTTCCTCAAAATCTCCACGGCGTTGGAGTAAAATAGGGGAGCACACAGACGTCGACGAGGAGAAACCTGTCGACTGAAGGAACCTTTTTCCGGAGATATGAACGAACCCCGCTTTTGGGGACATTCACGAACGTCCTTTCGCGAAAATGAGATAGCATGTTGCGGACATTCCGGAGGCTCCGAAAATCATACACATGACGACGATTTGATACTGAACAGCCACGAGAGGGGAAATGCCAGAGAGAATTTGTCCTGTCATCATTCCTGGTAAAGAAACCAGCCCGACAGCAAATAATGAATTGGTGACAGGAATCAGTGAGGCTTGCAAGGCGATATTTCTCGCTTCGGTATAGGATATCGCATTATCACATTCTGCCTCGAATCGTTCTGCTGCCAGACTGACCGTATTCATGCAACTCGCCAAGATCATTCCGGCAAGTGGAATGAAATAGCGAGGCAAAAACCACGGTTGAATATCCAGAACACCCTGAGTCACCAATGCAAGAGTTGGAACGCCTCCGACCAGAATTGCCCCAAGGGCCTTCCAATAGAGATGCGATTGCTTACGCTTCAAAGGACGCAACGCGATCCAACTCGCTGCCACAAGCATAACCGTGATGACAAAAACAATGATTCCTGGATGATCCGCCTTGAAGATAAAAATCAACACATACCCGATCAGGAGCAATTGCATGAGCATGCGTACGACCGCATAGAGAGCCGTCTTCGCGTCCAAGGACCATCGATACAATATGCCAATCACCATAATGGCCGGCAAAAAGGCCAGAATTAACCCTGAAAGTGAAATGTTTTGGACAGCCATATTCAGACGTTCACCGCCTCTCACAGTTTTCAAATCGTACCGTAATTAATAAAACTTTTTTCACAGGTGTCACCACTGGATTTCCATCTTCAAACATCTGACGAACATTTGGCAACGTGTCTAACCTCTCCTCCTAACGTGCCGAAGAGCTCAGTAGAAAATGTATCGGGAATTCATCCCTCTCGGGATCACTCTCGACATGTGTAAACCATTTACCCTCGTCATGCCCGACATTTTTTATCGGGCATCCATCTTGGGTTCCTCTCAGATAGATACCCGCCACAACCTGCGGGTATGACGGACAAGGGGGTTATCATACCTGACATTCGGCATCGGGAACCTCTCTCCCCTTCGTCATGCCCGACATCAGTCAAACGAATGGTCATCCTGATCCATTCGGCTTCGCTCAGGACAAAGACCCGCGAAGGATCTGTGCCCAGGTCAAAAACCCCAGAACTCAGC
>QJYE01000334.1 GCA_003235785.1 Nitrospirota bacterium | reverse complement strand
GTCAGTCGGATACGTCATGGAGATCGTGGCCGTAGACGTATAGGGAATCATATCCAAAAGTTTCGCGACTTCAGGTTGAATGGTGCGAATCATTCGTGCGGTTTGATAGGTTGGGGTGGTCAGCACCACCACATCGGCTGTGAGCAAATCCTGATTGTCCAGAGACACCTGGTATCGCCCATCATTGAAGGCCGTAGGCTGAACTTCCCGGCAACCCGAACCCGTTAGCAAATGAACTCCTCGGTCCGTTAATGTGTTGACCAAAACCTCAATTAACTGGCCTAGCCCGTTTCGAAGGGTCATAAATAACGAAGGCGAGACACCTGGAGACTTGGGAGCGATCTTGGCTTTGGCTTGAGCCGTACGCATACCTTTGATCACACTTCCATATTGAGCTTCCAGTTCTCGAAATCGCGGAAAGGTCGCTTCGATACTCAATTCGTCAGCATCTCCGGCGTAGATGCCGGCAACCAAAGGCTCAATAAGATAATCAAAGGCTTCAGCTCCAAACCGTCGGCGGAAAAAGCTTCCTAATGATTCATCAGAAAAACGAGCAGATGATTTTGGCCAAACCCGTTCCGCACCCATCCGCAGCAGACCTCCCCAAGACAACAAACCGCTGGAGGCAAGGGTATCCACCCGTTGTGGCCGAAAGGCTAATAAACCTTGAGGTAGTTCTCTCAGTGCTCCACGGCAAAAAGAAAATGTTTGATTATTCTCGGTATTCGTTGGAATGAGCTGATCCTCAAGACCCAGGGTCCGGCACAGGGCCAATGCCCATGGCTTTGATGTCAGGAAAGAATCCGGGCCTCCTTCAATGAGAAGATTTTCTTGCCGATTGGTCAGGATTTTTCCACCCCAGCGGGCATCCCGTTCTACAACCGTACATTGAAGAGACAGCTGGTGTTTTTCGGCTTCCTCCATCACAAAAAAGGCGGTAGCCAGCCCGGAGATTCCTCCGCCAATAATGACGACATGGTAGGGAGAGGAAGACATCAGCAATTGGGTTCAGAAATGCTACAGCCAATAACCCTTGAGGGGGAAAAAGGAAAAGTACACGTTCGACGTATTATCCTTGAGGAATGATTCAAGGGGGAGAAAAATCTAGGAACTTGTTGTGGGAGAGTCCGTGGTCAGCGAAAAACGACGCACACATTCAATGGCGACGTCGACACTATGCAATGGTGTTGTGGGAAGAATGCCATGCCCCAGATTGAAGATATGCCCTGGACGTCCAGCGGCTTGTTGCATAATGTCTTGAACTCGCCGTTCTATTTCCTTTTCCGAGGCAAATAACACCATAGGATCCAAGTTGCCTTGAATCCCCATATCATGACCAATCATGGCCCATCCTTCATCTAAACGAATACGCCAGTCTATGCCCATCACATCACTTCCCGCTTTGCGCATCAATGTCAGTAAGCCGGTTGTACCCGTCCCAAAATAAATAAGCGGAATACCTTCAACCCGCAAGGCAGAAAAGATGGATTGGACATGCGGCAAGACATATTCTTCATAATCCCCCGGGCTTAAACATCCAACCCAACTATCGAACAGTTGAATGGCTTGAGCTCCTGCTCGACTTTGTACCCGTAAATATTCAACTACAACCGCAGAGAGTTTGGACATGAGTTGATGCCAGACCGTTGGTTGTGAAAACATGAGTTGTTTCGTGCGAGCATAATCGCGGGAACTGCCACCCTCAATCGCGTAACTGGCTAGAGTGAAGGGGGCACCTGCAAACCCGATGAGGGGCACTCGACTATCTAAAGCAGCGAGGGCTTGACGGATGGCTTCCCCTGCATAGCCAAATGCGGCTCCATCAACAGCACGTAGCTCAACAATACCCATTTCCCCTCGAATCGGATTATCAATGACCGGGCCTTTCCCTTCGACAAATTCTAAGTGAAGCCCCATCGCCTCCAGGGGGAGTAAAATATCCGCGAAGATTATGGCAGCATCTAAATCAAATCGTTGGATGGGTTGAAGCGTCACTTCAGCCGCAAGTTCAGGTGTTTTGCAGACCTCTAAGATAGAATGCCGGCGACGAATCGCTTGGTACTCGGCCATATACCTTCCTGCTTGTCGCATAAACCAAACGGGAGTGTGGTCGACGGGCTGGCAAAGACAGGCTTTTAAAAAACGATCATTCATATAAGCATTCTACAAATCACAACAAATGAGTCAATAAAAGAGAAACGCATCTCTGGCTAAATGGGTCCTTTTAAGAATTCCTAAAGGGTGGAGGCGGGAGAAGGACCTAACCGTGGCACGAGAGTTTGATGAATCCGTTGAGACGCCTCGGTAACGGCATCCCACTCTGATTCCGTCATGACCCAGGCATCCTCGGGTTGGAGTTCAATACGATAATGTTGTTGATCGAGGGAAAACCATTCAAAGTACGGGTGCGGCGAAAGGAGAGGATGAGGGTCAAATGACAATAAGCTCACTTTCCCTATTTGCGGAATAGCAAAATCACCTAGTGATTCCCCAGCAAGATCGTCTTCAAGGAACTTGGGGTTGCGAAACTGGATAACTTTCCCGGCGATTTCACCACTCAACGCGCCGGCAAGGCAAAAATCCACAGACCCCAAGCTGGCAAAGGTTATTTGTCCAACGACAACATGGGGGGTCCTATTATCAAAGTAGCCTTCTTTGACCCATCGTGCATTTCCAAATTTTTGTGCCATACATAATTTCCTGCAAAC
>QJYE01000157.1 GCA_003235785.1 Nitrospirota bacterium | reverse complement strand
GTCGAATTCCATGTAATAGTCCGTGGTGGCTTTTGTGGTGCCGGAAAGCACCGTAAGCCAGACGATGAGCATACTCAGCATCGTGAGGACAAAGATTCCAACAGTGAGATAATTTTTTCGAGAATCTCGCATGATTTGTTAAATTTTCGGTAAGAACATGGCAAACAGGTTATGACTGACTGAGCATGCCTTCAGGTTCTCCGGTGAGTCGAGCCAGATAGGCATCGGGATCGAGGATTTCTTCTTCAAAATGGCGATTCAACAAGTCTTGGATTCGTTTGTTGGTAGATGCCCGCACGTCGTCAACGGTCCCAATCGTCAAAATATCGCCTTTGTCCAACACGGTGATTCGGTCGGCAATGCGAAACGCGCTTTCCAGTTCGTGCGTGACGACGACGATGGTCATGTCGAGAGCCTCTCTGAGGCGGAGAATCAACTCGTCTAATGACGAGGATACCACTGGGTCCAACCCCGCTGATGGTTCGTCGCAAAAGAGCAGGACCGGATCCATAATGACCGCTCGCGCAAAGGCAGCGCGTTTCAGCATGCCACCAGAAAGTTCTGACGGCATCAGATCTTCAAAACCGGCCAGGTTCACGACTTCTAATTTGAGCCGCACCATAATCTCCATTGTCTTCTGATCCAGCTTGGTATGTTCTCGAAGGGGGAGCATAATGTTTTCGCCAACCGTCATGGAGCTGAACAACGCACCGCCCTGAAAGGCGACCCCCACTTTCCGATACAACTGCGTCATGTCGTGTTCGGTCATAGTGCCGATGTCCTGGCCAAGAAGTTTGATGCTGCCGGCACTCGGGTGCTCCAGTCCGATCAAGTGACGCAATAAGGTGCTCTTGCCAGATCCACTGCCACCCATGATTACCATCACTTCCCCTTTGCTGACGGTCAGCGAAATCCCGTTTAAAATTTTTCGTGATCCATAATGGGTAGTGAGATTGGTCACTTCAATGATGGGTTCAGGGTCTAAAAAGGGTTCCATCATGGTTTGATTACCGGGTGAGCAAAAAGACAATCAGAAGATCGGCCAATATCAGGGATAAGATGGAATGAACAACCGCACGAGTGGTCACATGTCCAACGCCCTCAGCTCCACCAGTCACGGAGGAGCCGTTGATCACGCCGACAAGCGTGATGAGTACTCCAAATACGAAACTTTTCCCTAAACCGTGCAAGACATCGTCGGTTCCGAGATACGCAATTGTTTGAGCGATGTAGGTTCCCATAGAAATACCCAGGTCGGTGGAGATATAGAGCCCCGCACCCAGGAGCGCGACAAGATCGGCCCAAAGCGTGAGCGCGGGGACCATGATCATCATGGCCACGAGGCTGGGAACCACGAGGAAGCGCACTGGATTAATGCCCATCACCCGTAGGGCATCGACTTCGTTATTAATCATCATGGTGCTCAGGCGGGCGGCAAATGCGGAGCCCGATCGACCAGCAATTAAAATTCCTGTGATCAACGGGGCAAACTCCCGAACGACCGATAAGGCCACGCCGTACGTCACTTGATGCTCCGCACCAAAATCCTTCAACGCATCGATCCCTTGAATGGCCAGCATGAGCCCGATGGTGATCGAGACGAGTGAGATAATCGGCAAAGCCCGAATGCCGACTTCCATCATTTGCGAAACGATTGCTCCAAGGCGGACCTGTTGTTTTCTGCGCCCTCCACAACAGAGCCAAAAGGCCGATTGGTAGAGCAGGGCCGTCCCGAATCCAAGGGAGTCAACCCATTTCATGGTCACGTGTCCTATGCCTTCAATTTTTTGAAGGAGAGTCGGTAGCGACCGATCAGCGGCTTGCATGGATGGCACTTTCTACATTCGCATGAATAGTAAACACTTTGTCGAGTCTGGCGAGGGTCAAGACGCGAACGACGGCGGGATTCAGGCAGATAAATTCCACCTGCCCTCCATTTTTTTTGGCTCGTTGGAAGGCTTCTACTAGTGTCGCGATGCCGGAACTATCAATATAGGTCACGGAGGCCATTTCAATCAGGAGCTTGGTGCTTTGCGCGACGGTCTCAAGTAAAATTTGTCTGGCTTTAGGGGAGGTCTCTAAGTCGATCTCTCCGGTGAGCGTGACAATATGATATCCCTGTTCTTCGCGGACGTGATGTTCCATGTAGGTGACTCGGTTGTTGCCAGGGTTAGCGCATGCGTTTCGTCATTCGAAGCCTATTCCCTTGCCCTGTTGGAATTGGTCCGATGGAGATGTGGTCCATTACTTGCTGGATGAAATGGCAACCAAGCCCCCCAGGGCGGATATCGTCGAGCGCGCGAGGGTTCATACAATCTGGGCTGACGGCTGGAGCGTGGTCTTCGAGGACGACGACCAAGACATCCCCCTCGCGCTCAATGCGCAACGTGATCGGGTTATCGCATTCCCCTTGATATGCATGACGAATAATATTCTGGCAGGCTTCATCAATAGCCAGCACAATGTCCTCTACTCTATCGGAGCGCCAACCATGATTGTTGAGGGACATTCGTGTGAGTGCCCGTGTCTGTCCCAGTTCTTTGGCCCGAGCAGAAAAGCAATGGTGGAGAATGACCTCTTCGTTGGGAAGGGGCGTTTGTTGGTTGATGCCTGGCTTCCATTCGAAGGATAGAATGGATAAATCATCTTGAGCCTGATTATTCCCTGTCCAATCCAAGGCGGCTGTCACGGTTGAATCCACGCTTATTTGTAATGGTGAC
>QJYE01000074.1 GCA_003235785.1 Nitrospirota bacterium | reverse complement strand
TTCACTTGTTCACTATAGTCGGTATAATCCATCGGAATGTCCCCCGAAAGCTCATGTGCTATTTCTGCTGAAGATCGGCTACCCCTTTTGCTTGCTTTCAGCCTTATTCTTACTGGAGGTCGCCGTGCCTATCGGTCTCACAGGAGTTGGTTGCTCTTTCTCTGGTTGAATAATTCGTCCCACGGGCTGGAAACACAGTTCTTCACATTGAAAATGATCATACCAATGATGGGCCACAAGACGGGTGGGGATTTCCCCATGTTCTATTTGGCAATGGGGCACATTCTTCCGGCGGGTGCGCAGTCGCAAACACACGCATTGTTCGTATCGACCGGCGACCGTCACTTCTGATTCGTAGACCTCGTTCGCGGCAAAAGCTTCACTCGCCTGCACGGCTACCGTGACAGTTTTCATTTCTCCCGGCGCAAGGACGAAATTATTTGGCGTCAACTGTGGACTTTTCCCGCTGTCGTCGCCACCGCCTCGAAACGTGGTGGCCTTCAATGTGAAAGTAGCGTTCTGCTTTCCGGTATTTCGAATGTCAACTGTTCCAGTCACGGTCTCACCTTGACAGGCCTCCCATTCCAGAACGCAGACACAGGAAGGCGGACATTCCGTTTCGGGTATCTCACAAGATCTCCTGGCCAACTGTTTCAACTCAGGAATGGCTTGTGATAGTCCCTGGAGATACGCATCCATGAGGGGTTGTCCGATCTTGAACGCCTGAGACATGACCTCGTTGGACATTTGATACCATCGTAAAGCGGCCGTGCGCATATCCGCACTGACCGTTGGGCACCAGCTTATCGTTTTTGTGTCCATAGAAATCTCCTTTGCATGCGTATGACTGTATGATTCAAGCGGAAGGCTCCCCTGTTACCGATTCGTATAAATGTCTACCAGGAGGCTCGCTGAGAACAATTCGAATTCAGCAAAGTAATGCCGGTGAGGTTGCAGGCCATCCGGTAATTCAATGACGCCTTTCATGACTTGTGTTTCACCAGGCGCAAGCGTCAAATTTTTCCATGTGAGCGTGACCGGCCCGGGTTGCTGGCTGGCTACCAGACAAAGCAGCTCCTGTACCGATGAGCCTTCCTCACGTGAAGCAGTGCCTTCATCTTGTTTCTTTTGGCATAGGGCCTTCATGCGTTGCACCACCTGCGACTCAATGCCTTCGGGAACTTGCAAGGCCGCGACCCATTTCTCACCCACCGACATGGGGACATTGCCCACGTTGGTCACCACAAATTCCCGCTCAAACCTCTTTGGATCTTGGGCAGAGACCGTCACATTATCCGGCTCTACCTCAAGTTCAATGCTCTCACTGATTCTGATCTGTACCGGTTGACTCTGGTCACCAATCTGAACTGTGGCTGGATAGGTGCCTGGTGGGGTTGAAGGATCGATCGGGAAATCGAGCGTGACGCGACTTTGCTGGCTCGGATACATTCGACTAAAAATTCGAATCTCTTGGAGCGGTTCAAGGGTTTGGCTGCGAAGCTTGGGAGCTTGAATGGGGATTGATCTGACGGTGAGTTTCGTGTCCGAATCATTTTGGATGGTCAATGTTCCCTGCACTCGACCGGGACTCCCATAAATTAGAATCGGTTGTTGTGGGTCATGAATAAGCTTTAAACCCTGGATGTTTGCGGGTCTACCCATGCGGCCCTCCTACCGGCAGCTTTCCACACGTCGAGGTTGATATTTTTCTGTAATAATCTGCGATTCACCGCATAGGGAGAAATTCACAATTTCTACCCCGAATATCGAAATGCCCAGGTTATAATGTGCCGGCAAATGGGCTCGCACATCCGGGATTTCTTTGATCGCCAGATTCACCGTGGAAGTTGTATTGGCATCAATCTCAATTCGAGGGAGCTCTTTGACACGAATATTGGAATTGATATCCCCGAATTCGATTCGTGGAAGTTCTTTGACTCGGGAAATAACTTCCGGTAATTTTTCAACCGACATGTGCATGTTATCTAAATCAGCATCAACAGCCACATCATAGGCCCCTCCCCAATTTGCAACTTTGTGCTTATACGTTGGCATCCTCGCCTCCTGTGTTAAATTTGAGCGGGGGAATTCTTCCTTTCATCCAGAAAAATACTGTTTAAATCCCCATGAGTCACCGGTTTTAACCTGTACCATTTATTAAGACTGGTCATTTTTCAGAAAATGTGAAATATACTGACATGTTTGATACGTAATATCAACTCGCGAAGAACGTGTCGTGGCCCAACGCCCAACCCCCTCAATTGATTCCTAACGGCTCAAGCAGATTCGAGCACCCTTACTGACAAACAACGGGTCCTACTCTCTGACTGATATGCGCAACATGCGTTCAACCGTTTACTCATCTGATGATCATCTAATAGAATGCAGCGAGTCATTGGACATCACACAGATATGGCTACTAAAAAACCCAAAAACTCCAATTCTAAAACACCACGAATTTCATCTCGTCCGTCATCGACTCGTTCGTCAAAACAGAAGTCCAAGCCAGCGGCAACACGTGCTTCCCTTCAGGCAAAGACCGCCAGCACACGAAAGGCCTCTAAAAAGATCACGCCCCAAACGGTCGTGATTCCAAAAACTCCACGCACACAACAATCTATTCCGGCAAAACCTACAAGGCAAAAAAAAGCCTCCCGGAAACAACCCGAGTCTATAACGCAAGCAAAGCCCCGCTCACAAACGATTCGTACCGTTGCGTCAAAAATGTCGCCCTCC
>QJYE01000073.1 GCA_003235785.1 Nitrospirota bacterium | reverse complement strand
TTAATCATTACCGCATAACATTTAAGCCTAAAAACGGCAGTTGGTAGGCACGCAACCTTTCGATACGCCCGCTCCGCAGGCTGCGCAGGGCGAACGGACACTTCACCAATTTGGTGAGCACTTCAAAAACCGTTCGTGCTGAGCCTGTCGAAGTATGGGCGTTTTTTCATCACAACAACTGCCGTTTTTAGGTTAATCCAGAACGGATCACAAATTGCTTGACATAAACCATAGAATCTCAGGATAGACACCACGACTTGGTCCGCCCTCCGATGGTTCACGTCTGAACCATTCAACCTACAAACAGTAGTTGGATCACGGAAGTCTGCATAACCTCTTCACGCATCTGAAAATTTCAACAATCTCTCATCACCCGTAAGGTGGCCACAAGGTGTAAAATTTTTTCTAGGCACATACATAGCGTACACCGCTTTTTCGCGCCCAATAGCCGTTTCTAGGTTGGGAGTGTTGCATAATAATAATTCCCAAGGGCATATTGGCCCACAGGTACGTGAGATATCAGAGTCTTCGGGGCGGTTCAGTTCGTCCAGCAATGCCGCAGCCAGTTTTGCGCGCAGTCGCTACGGTAAAGGCAGGGAACGCCGCTGGCGACTTTTCCAACAGCTCCGGGTTCAATAACTGTCAGGCGGGACGTCACCGTGCATGGTGTCTCTCGAAGAGCGTGACTGTTGGTGGATTCTTTTGCCGAAATGTAGGGTTGCGCCCTATACGGGACACACCAACCAATTGGGCCTCCGCGTAGGGGAGTGAACCCCCCAAAAAATCTAATGGTTCATGTGAAATGGATTTCCGCTTAGTACATAAGCGTGAATGGCAAGAAAAAGAGGGATCTCTATGTATGAACGTCTGGGATGACGGAACGAGGGATTCCCACTTGCATCCCTTGAGGGTGACGAAAAAGTGGAATCTGGAGGTAATTTTTGTCTTGAAATTGTGCCCTCTTGCTGTAAATTGACGGCTAAAAAGTTAGCTTGATATAGTCTTTTGTCCACCTTTGCTGTTTGGTCCCACCTCGGTTGTTGGTACCCCCCAGGTTAGGTTGGCCTTCTTCAGACGCGGTTTTGGAAATGGTTGGTGTTTTAGTGATTAGAAGGAAGACTTCTCCTTTTCATTTTCTTTAAATATCATAAGGTTGTAAACACTATGAAACAGATTCCACGCTTTTTATTGGTGAATGGTTTGGCCGTTCTCATTTTGACTGTCGGAGCCATTGCACATGCTGAGATTTTTCCGACTGAGGGCCCGCCAGGCACAACAGTCACGATTAGCGGCGAGGGGTTTGGGGATTTCAAGAATACGCAAGAAAACCGCGTTGAGTTTGAAGGGGTACCGGCTCTGATTCAATCCTGGGAGCCGGATTTTATTCTAGTGAAGGTTCCTTTGAAAGCCCGTTCCGGATCGGTGTTGGTGTTGAATGGCTCACAAAGGCGAGAGGCGGGAGTCTTTACGCTTCAGGCCGTGAAGATTACGAAGGTGAGTCCATCGGAAGTCGAGGCAGGGTCTTTGGTGACGATCGAAGGAGAACATTTTGGCAATACGGCGGGTTCGCGTGATCCGAATACGATGTTCGGGGTGAATCAAGTGTTGATTAATGGTATTCGGGCTGAGGTCCGCCGGTGGCGGCCGACGAAAATTGAAGTGCAGATTCCTGCCAATGCAGAAACAGGGGATGTGGAAGTGCGATTGGCATCGAGCGATCCATTGCCTGATGGTTCGTGTTGTGCTCCTGTGGAATATGCGGTGAGTAATACGATGCCTCTCACGGTGATTCCTCCGATTGCCTATGACCCGCCTTCCGGGCCGGTTGGGAGTAAAGTGGTGTTGTCAGGTCAAAATTTGGGGAAAACCGCTCCGAAGGACGGCCGTATTTCCTTTGGCGGGAAGCCTGCGGCTATTGCCCAATGGACTGATCGTACGATTGTGGTGCATGTCCCGTTGAACGCTGAGTCGGGTCCGTTGGTGTTGCATCGTGATGGAGTGGATCGCACGATTGGTTTGTTTGATGTGGTGACGACCGAGGTGAGCGGATTTTTCCCGAAGAGTGGACCCATTGGGACTTTGATGATTATTAAAGGGAAACATTTCGGAGTCCATTCGGAAGGTGGGAAGACTGCATATGCTTTTGATTTTCAAGCAGGGAATAATGGCGTCGAAATCGGGGGAGTGCCTGCGGTCATTCATCGATGGTTGGATGACCAGATCGATGTATGGGTCCCGTTTAGTGCTCAAAGCGGGAAGGTGGTAGTCATTCGCGGTGGGGGCATTCCTCATTCCGATGGGACATGCTGCGAGCGTAAGGAAGTGGTGAAGCATGAGGCTGGGGAGTTTACGGTCGTGAGGCCGGAGATCCATGATTATTCTCCGAAAGAAGGCGGGTTGGATGAGGTGGTGACGATTACAGGCTCTGGATTTGGAGAGTTTTTGAAAATTTCTGAATCGACGCGGTTAGCGCTGAATCGTCAGGCGCATTCATGGCAGAATTATCGTTTGGGTGAAGATGTGTCACGGACGGAAGTGATAATCAACGGCCATGCCGCCCAGGTTGTGTCTTGGAGTGATACAGAAATTCAAGTGCGAATTCCACGCCGCCAGGCCTTTGGGGTGGGTAATCCTGAAGGCTTTGACTTGGATTTGATGGAAGGGGTGCTTCTGTTGAAGCGGGGTTCGTGGGATATGTTGGAGACTGGAGATTGTTGCACGCCCAAGAAATGGATGAC
>QJYE01000441.1 GCA_003235785.1 Nitrospirota bacterium | reverse complement strand
TGGAAAGTCTGAAGGGCTGACTGATCGCGCGGAAAGGATCTTGCTTTCTTTTAACCACCTGCATTCTCACTCTTCTTGTTGCTTATGGCTTAGTGATGAGTGGGTTGGCTCTTTTTGGCGAATACCTACGGAATCATAGGCAGTGAGAGGCAAACATGTTCCTTGACGTCATCTCGTTTTGGGTATAGGGTGAGAGCATGACGTATGAATCCACATTGACATTCCCATCCCTCGCACCTTCCTGCTTTATCTCTGTGCGTCTGATTCCTCTGTCCGTGCCGCGCTACGCCTAACCTTTTCTCAGCAATCGCTGGGGTGTTTTACCATCGATTGTAACGCTGGTCTTCAGATCAGGTTTTTGAGGAGAGGCCATTCCTGACCGTCCCGGTCACAGAACGGAGTTCCACCATGTATCAAGTTGAAGCCCTCTTAGGACTAATGTTTCTCTTTTGGGGTGCGGCTGTATGGGCATCCTATCTAGATAGCACACCCAAGTCTGCATTAGGAAAAACGTAAAGAATGATTGCGGTGTAGGTCATCCATAGGCGGAAAGGAATCTGTCTGGAAACCTGGCTCGGCATCCTCGTTGCTCATTGGGTGCCTCAAGTCGGTTGATGGAATTCTTTAACGAGCATAATCACACCCTCAGGGGAAAAGACTCTTATGAAACCTCAAATGGTATTGACTGTCGAAATAGACGAGGGAGATCCCACCCGTCAGGTTGAAGGCTTGGGCCCATCTTCGGGGCAGTTTGGGAGCAAATCAGCGGGAATGCTTTTTGGAAAGAAATCTTTAGGGGGCATTCTCGTGGTGGATGACGAATCGGCTAATCGGAAGCTCCTCCGGCTCATACTGGAGGATGCTGGATATGACATCCTGGAAGCCGAAGACGGGCAGGAAGCCATCAACGTGTTGAGCAGCGGAGAAAACCCCATGACAGTTGATTTGATTATTACCGATCTCAACATGCCCAAGGTTGACGGATTTGAGGCCATTGCCTCTTTCCAAAACGAATACCCCAGTATTCCTGTGATCGTCTTAACGGGAATTGGTGATCGAGAGGTGGAGACTTCATTCAGGCGACAAGGTGTCAGTGATTATTTGGTGAAGCCGGTTGATGTCAGAACCTTATTAGCCATGGTGACGGATGCCATCGCACAACGACAATTATCTTGCGCTTAGTAAGGATTTCAAACGAACGCCGCATCGTGATTCCCACGACGTGTGCGTTATTCATACTTCATCCACTAACAAAGGAGATTTGCTATGAAACATGATCTTTTTATCACACGTTCGATTGTAATCGCCTCCATGATGGTCCTTCCGCTGATTCTGCCAATAGGGTCTTCAGCGGCCGAACCAGAGAAAGGGACAAGGGCATTACAAAACGAAGCCCTTAAAGCCGACGCCGTGGAAAGTGTTCGAGACTCGTTGAAGGCTTGTATAGGCCGCATTCCACTCGATGCGAGTATCGGACAACTGATGTTGGCAAAAGAGAATTGCCAAACTGTGGCGGCTGGACGGGGTGAGACATCCTTGACCTTTTAAGGCAGTGCTTTCAAAGAATTCCGCTTGTCCCTCCCTGCCTTTGGCGGGTGTAGGGACAAGCGGAAAGAAAAAGGAATACTCTGCAGCGAAAAACGAGGAACGTTTCCGGTGGCAGCAGTTTTTTAGGTGCAGGATATGCTGACGGAGCGCTGCTCCACCCAGTAATGGGCTATTTGAGAAATAATATTACAAGTCTGGAGAGAAACACATGAAGAATTCTGTATTGGGAAATCTGGGTCTCGGGCTCGTTTGCATGATGGTGGTTGGTTGTAGTAATTCCGAATTAGGCACGTCCCCAGAATCCCAGTTAACCGGGAAAGCCAATCCATTGGAAAACGAAGCCGTCGTGGAAACACAACAAGCTCAGACTGGGGTGACTCTTACGACGTATTTGAAGGGAGTCGACGACAAGTTGGTGCAACTCAAAGATAAGCATGCGAAACTCGTCGAGCAGGTTCAAAAAGATGGATCAGGAGCTGAGCCTACTGTGGCCTTGAATGCGATTCTTGGTGAACTGAAAAAGAAAGGTGAAGAACTTCAATTTCAAATCGAGGCGATGAAGTCGGCAAAAGGGGAAGACCAACTTGCGCTTCAAACTGGTATGGATCAAACGCTGAAGGAATTAACGCAATCATATGAAAAAGCGCTTGCCGAGTTTCTTGGGTAAGTCTGCCCTGTTGTGTGCAAATGTTGAATTATCAAAAATTGGATGCTTTCTAGCCAAGCGAATGGTCTGATGGAGGTTCAATTGTCACACGTATGCAACAACCCTCTTCATGCCCGAGCCATTTTGTCGGGCATCTTTGCCCTATTTCAGATGTGTGTTATTGGAGACGGTCTCATAAACGTAATTAATCTCGAAGCCCTACTGGAGTAGAGCTTCGATAGTGGTTATCTAAACGGTAGTCTAACCTCGCCTTAACATTCTACGGTTCTGGCTGTAGCGATGATCCATGGTGAGCACTTCAAGGAATACTTCCCTCCTTTGTCAGATAGGGAAAGCCCTGGATGAAGACGTGTATGTCCTAATCTGGCCTCCAGATTCCATTTTTCTACAGACCAGCGTATACCAGAGCATTGTATTTCTCATGAGACAGTAGCGATTACCGGGTGGTCGGAACGCTGTGGGTTTGTTCTGTTGGGTTCAAAACAAGAAAGCAAAGAAGTGTTATTGGCGTTGTGGGGTCTCTTTTGAT
>QJYE01000164.1 GCA_003235785.1 Nitrospirota bacterium | reverse complement strand
AACACAGAATGCCAAACCTTCGGTAACTCCACCCCGAACTCCTTTCAAACCATAGAAAATTAACAGATTTTCACTTCTGTTATTTCCCAGAAAACTTGGTGCAAATTTTGCTGAACGTTTAGAGCTAGAGAGGTTTGATGATTAAGACGAAAATTCCGCATTTAGTCATGGATAAGAACGAAGGTGTTCTATGATTCGGTCAGAACATGGTTGGCAGAAGGCCATTGTCATCAGCCAATTCGCCATCCTTTTTCTCAGCCTCGTGACTGTTGCTTCCTGGGCAGAATCTCAGCCAAGGCAAACAAGTGAGGGTGCATCTATCGTGAACACTCAATGTGTGGTCTGTCATCGAATCTCCGGTCAACCCATGCCTCGTTCCACCAAAAACGCCCCGGATCTCATTTGGGCGGGCAACAAATATCAACGCCCCTGGTTAGTCGGTTGGCTCCAACACCCAAAAGAAAAACTTTACCCCGTTGGCTATGACTTCAATGTCACACGCAAGGGGCCCCACATGTCTCTTGCCGCCCTTGAAGCTGAACGGGTCGCTGATTTTCTTGGCACGTTGAAAGACCCTCGGGTGAAAGAACAGGTCATGCGACCGGCGACTCCGGAAGAACTTGCGCGTGGGAAACAACTGTATCGCGAGCATGCCTGTCAAAATTGTCACTGGACACCGGCCTCAACCAAGCGGGGATACACTGGAGGAACATCCAGTACCTCATTGCTCAATGCGGGCAATCGGCTACAGGCCGACTGGATGTACCAGTTCAATTTCAATCCAAATGATTTTGTTCCCGAGAGTGGTGCCTATATTCCCAATCCCCCATTGCCAGAGAAGGATATCTTTGCCATTACGGCCTACATCATGACATTTGGTAAATAACCGCAAGAATGGGACTTCATTTCCATGCAAAGGAAACCACGATGAGGACATTACGAGTTTTTTCTCAGCAAACAGTCGGCGGACACATTGGATGGACCATTGGGATTATGATATTCCTTTTATTAACGTCCAACATCACGTGGGCCGTGGAAAATGAGAGCATCCAAAAAGGCAGAGCCATTTATCAGGAAAGCTGCCAGCATTGCCATGGATTTGCCGGGAAGGGAGACGGGGACATGGCCTCCTATCTCACTCCGCCTCCTTCCAACTTGGCAAGTGAAACCACCCAAGCCAGGACTGATAAAGAATTAAAGGACGTCATTATGAAAGGACGGGAAGGAACGGCCATGGCCGGATTTGAAGGGGCCCTGGAAGAATCACAATTGATTGATCTTTTGGCCTATCTCCGTTCCCTGAAACCGTAAAACCGGTAACGACTACTTTTTTGAAAAATTTGTGTAGAGGAAATTCTGAGATGCGACTCAAGAACATTTTGGCGGCTTTTAGAATGGTATTGAGGGCGATGAGTATAGGCACCGTGATGACCGGAGGTATAAGGCGGACATGATGAATACGCAAAAGAATTTCCTGGTTATTCTGATTATTCTGATGGGGGGCATATTTGTGTATGGGGGATCCGGTGTTGCACAACAGGAGGACGTTCCTTCTCTGCATGACAAAGGAACCATTGAGGTGGATGGGGTGCGGGTTCCTGACATCGGCCCACTTCCAACATCGGTTCCCGTTCCGGCAACCAATCTCAACTACAAGGCAAAGGTCAAGTTAGGAGAGCAGTTGTACTTTGACGGGCGATTAAGCCAGAACGGAGCGGTTTCCTGCGCCTTTTGTCATACGCCAGGATTAGGGTTTGCCGACCCCAAACAGGTTTCCGTTGGGGTCGGGGGTAAACGCGGTGGGCGTCAGGCCCCGACGGTCTATAATACGGCGTTTAACCCTGTGCAATTTTGGGATGGCCGCGCAGGATCGCTCGAAGAGCAAGCCATCGGCCCCATCGTGAATCCTGTGGAAATGGCGGAGACTCATGAGAACGTCGTCAACAAACTCAGTCACATTAAGGGATATGTGGATCAGTTCCAATCAGTGTTTGGAGCCGGTATCAGCATGCAAGGCATTGCCGAAGCCATTGCTGCATACGAACGCACGATCATTTCAACAAACTCGGCATTCGATCAATATGTCCTGGGTGATAAAACGGCCATGAGCCAAGGAGCTCAGCGGGGTATGACTCTCTTCAAGGGCAAAGCCCGTTGCATTCTGTGTCATAATGGTTCAAATTTTACGGACAATCGGTTTCATAATCTTGGAGTACCACAGGTCGGGCCGATGAAAGAGGATCTTGGGCGATACTATGTGACCCGTCGCCCTGAAGATGCAGGTGCATTTAAAACCCCTACGCTTCGAAGCATTGTTGAGACCGCGCCTTACATGCATGACGGTGCCTTTAAGACATTAGAGGAAGTCGTGGATTTTCTAGACAATGGGGGCGGCAAGAATCCTAACCTGAGTCCAATGATGAAGCCTTTGGGGTTAACCAAAGAAGAAAAAACAGATCTCATTGCTTTTTTGAAAGCCTTAAAAGGTGAAGAGATACCTTTCGAATTTCCCACGTTGCCAGAATAAACGGGAAAAAGTTTTTATGCTCTTGAATGTGAAGGGTGTGAAGGGAAGGATGAATGCATAAACTTTCAGTCTTGTTTGTACTGGCATATGCCTGGTTTGTTCCGGTGGCGTATGCACAAGATGCACCTGAAGGGATTCGGCCCTTAATCGTGCTAGAGGCGCCCATACACACGATTATCCCTTCAGGGGTGATATTTCTCGACGAGCCCAAGACCACCGAGCAATTCCT
>QJYE01000198.1 GCA_003235785.1 Nitrospirota bacterium | reverse complement strand
CTTTGAGTCAATTTAACAGGGCGAGAGGTGCGTCCGTCGCGTGTCCGACCAATCCCGATTAAATCGATCAACCCACTTTTTTCGCATCACCCTCACTCTCTTGGCCTTATTACCTACCTTATATGATAATCCCACAATGCTCGTTATTTTTTTTCGAGGTAATGCATTATTATATTGACATACTGACCTAGCTATGCTAACCTTGCCTCCATCGAAAGGAAATCGTTCATGGACCTGAAAGAATGGGCCAAGATCCAAGAATCATTACTAAAATCACAGTTAAAAATTATCCGTCAATTCCTTGGGGAGGGGGAACCGCCCAAGTTTAGACCTCTAGGAAAGGGTAAGTCTCAGATGAGTATCATCTATGACGTACTCCTTGCCGCCCAAAAACCCCTCCATGTAATGGAGATTATCGCCCGGGCCAAAAAAGATTTTAATGTCGATTTAGATCGTGACAGCATCGTTTCTGCCATGACTAAAAAGGTCAAGAGCGGGCGGATGTTCAAAAGGGTCAAACCCAGCACATTCGCTATTCTCAACGCCGAGGAAGAACCCAGTCCTTGAAATTGCAAATTCCCTCCGGAGCGTAGGGCTTCTGCTTGCTGGAGGCTTTGGCCAGGAGCGCTGAGTGCAAAGGAACCTGGCTTCCTTTAGCTTGGGCAGCATCATCAAGAAACTCAACAGCATTCGTGTTCGCATCAACTCCGAGAACGATCGACCATTCCCAAAGCCCCAGATCTTCCGGCTGTCCGAATACAACTACCGGCGCCGCTACATCAAAATCCATCCCGACGGCCGGATCGTCGGCGGACTTTCCAGATTTGTCTCTTCCCTGATAGACTTCTCCTTCATCCGCTCCATTGTCGCCCACAAATATTGCGTTTTCGGATTCGCCTATGACCCTGTCACTCTCTTTTTGCTGGAACTGTTCCGTTACCTCGAAAAGTACCCCAACATGAAGGCCTTTCTTGATGTCGTGCATGACCCGATTAAAGGAAAGCACTACCGGCTCTATGCAGGCATCGACGATCAGGATATCCCATGTGAGGCTACCTTCACGAATTTCAAAAATCGTTTAGGCGAAACCTTGTACAACCAGATCTTCCATACTCTCGTACAGATTGTCGAACTCTTAGGTTTCCTCTCCTTCAATATCATAGCGACCGACGGCACCCTTTTCCCCTCCAACGCCAGGTATAAAGGCTGTACCTATTTCTGTAAAGAGTGTGAGTTCATTGAGTTCCAAGGCATCATTAGTAACGTCCGGCAAAAAATCCTTTATCGCCTCGCTGATCCTTCCAGAATCCTCATCGGCAAGGAAACACGCATCAGGGCAGACTGCCCTTCTTACAGATTCCCCTCTGATGTTCAAAAACCCAGCGTTGAAGTCTTGTCACTTTGCCTTCAAGAAGCCAATCCAGAAAAACCCAGTATCCTTAACCGAATCTTCAATCTCGAAGAACAGCTTCAAAGGGCAGGCCTTGATCTTATTATCAAAAGAGGCGTGATTACCCGCATCGCCCTAAATGACAGCGTGAAAAAAGACTCTTTCTTCTTTCGATGCCCGAAGTTTCCCGCCGACATGGATGCCCGAATCGGAGTTCGCCGTGACCCTCAAAACCCCAATCGGAAGCAGAAAATCTTCGGATTTAATGCCGTGATTGATACCTCCATCGAATTGGACCTCGGGCTGGAACTCCCTGTATCCTGTACCACCATCGCAGGAAACGCTGAGGAGGGAAGACACTTTATCACCAACAGAGAGCAACTCCATGCTCACCATGGGAAAACTTCCAAGATAGATCTGGCCGACTCCAAGTACGACGAACTCAGGAATTACGCTTTCTCTCGAAATCACGGCGCTATCCCTATCATAGACTACAACACAAGAAATGAAACCATCACTCAAGCTGCCTTAAAACAGAGAGGATATGACCAAAATGGCTGGCCCTATGCCCCTTGCGGACTCCTCACGCGCCCAAATGGCTTTGACTTCAAATCTCAAAGAGCAAGTTTCACTTGTCATAGACAGTGCTTAAAATCAAAAGATCCTGCCATCATCCAATACTCTCATGACTGCTCATACTGGATCAACTACCATGGTTTCACAAAGCATATGTCCATCAAACAGTTCCCAAGGCTAATTACCGAAGTCCTCAGAGGAACATATCGCCATCAAAAACTCAAAGCTCTTCGCTCTGCTTCCGAAAGAACCAACTCCTCCGCCAAAAGTGACTTCGCAATACTCGCCAAACCTAAAATCCGCGGACTCGAACATGCCGCCATCCTTTCACAGATAGCAGTCATCGTAGTATTACTGAATAGAATCGCCCAGTTCATTATCAAAGTCACCCTCGCACTCAATAAGAAACGCCTTGACAACAGCGCTCACCCGAACCGCTATTTTATACCCGGTCCCAGGATCCCTAATTTCATACGAAATCTCACACAGCGCGAGTAGTTTTCAGCATGGGTTTCAGGATCGCTTCTTCACTTTTAATCCACTCCATTACGAGGAACAAGGAAGACCTTTTCTCTTTTCCGCTCACAATCATTCATGGTGACCACAACATCTTGTTCAGGACCGCCATCACCATCCAAGATCTAGTCACCAACCACCGACCGCCCCGCAAGCCATCGCTCGCCGCCGACGCTTGCCGCACCTCTTAAATCGCCTCTCCTGTTGTAATTTCTGGGTGTTAGGCATAACCATCTCCTTAAAAAACGATGTCAGTGGCGGTGATGAAGAGCGC
>QJYE01000201.1 GCA_003235785.1 Nitrospirota bacterium | reverse complement strand
CAAGCCTCCGATGCTTTCACGAAAGGCGGTCTGGTGCTTGGGGAGGCGGGCGACCCGTTCTTGGCGAATGGGTTGGAGGGTGTCGATGGCCCGTTGATAGGCCAGGATTGCTTCGTCTAATTGTCCGAGGTGTTTGAGGTGCCGCCCGGTTTTCCATTCCCACAAATAGAGCACTTCGGGAGCCTGGCCTTGCTGGCTGGCTCGTATCGCTAATTGGGTCAGTTTCAGGGCTTCACGAGGGCGTCCTTCCTCTTCGTACATTTCCGCGAGAAAACCCCAACCATAGGATTCCTGTTTCCAATCTCCGATGGCCTTGGCCGAATGAATGCCATCCTGCAGGGCTTCGCTGGCTTGGGTGAACAGGCTGGCGCGGTTTTCTGTGTCCTGTTGGCTGATATCACGAAGGCTCCGTCCTATGGTGAGGAAGGTTTGAACTTTTTCATGCGAGTCTGGCAGGGCCTTGGTTTTGTTCCAGGCCTGTTGCAAGCGGAGTGTGGCATTGGGCATCTCGCCGGTTTGTCGTTCCACCAAACTGGCATTGACCATGGCCCGTATCGAAAGGGGCTGCAGCTCAAGGGAATCTGCCAGAATGCTGGCTTCGGTATACGCGGCAATTGCGGCCTGGTGGTTGGCAAGATGGGCCTGCGCGTTGCCCAGATCATTGAGAAGACTGGCCATGAGTGGCCGATCCGGAAGCTCCCGGGCAATTTTCAGCGCTTCTTGCAGAATGGTGAGCGCGGAATCTCCCTCCCCCACCTTGAGATGTAAGACGCCTATCTGGCCCATGGCCTGCGCCATCAAGTGAGGGTGATTGTGCGTTTGGGCTTCCTGAACCGCAGTCTGAAGAAGGAGTTGTGCCCGGTGATTTTTTCCTATTTCTGCAAGAGCCCTGGATGCATAGATCAGGGCTTGAATATGATTGGCGTGATCGCCGGATTGCTGAAAGTCTGCGGAGGCTTGCGTCCATGATTCTGCGGCCTGTTCAAAGTTTCCTTGTCCATACCATTCCTGACCTGTAGCCATGAGGTCATTTGGTGTGGCCTCTCCCGCTGCGACACCAGGTAATCCCCCTCCCCCAGCTGTCGGTAACAGCAGCATGATGATGAGAGTCCGCAAGAAACCACTCTTTTGAAAATGGCAGGTCATCGGTATGCTTACCCTTCCCAGGAATGATCATGATGAGGAATGCTCCTATTCTAGAAACTCGCTGCAATAAGGTCAAAATATCGTTGGTAAGGGTTCGGACGTGGGGGGTGGTTGTCAGGACGGTTTGTCAGGAAAATCAAGGGAGTTCCGTTGACAAACTGTCTACAATGTAGACATCTGACCATTGTCGTGAAATGGTGAAGACGGTTTGAATTTTTCTAAGTCGTTGAAGCATTGGATGTTTTTAATCTCGGGGATAGGAATGTCGCTGAAATTTTTTGGAATGAAGCTTGCGTTATACTTACTATGGTTGGATCAACCTCCAGGGTTTCTGAAAAGGAGGCGAATGGGTTTATGGGGAGTGCAGATACTATGAGGGAAAAGGAGGAATGACTATGAAGACCAATACCATTATGTGGGGTGTCACTATTCTCGGGCTGACTGTGACTCTTAGTTCGTTTGCCATGGGAGGGCAAGAAAAAGTCAGAACATCTTCTGAGCCGTCTGCCTTGCCTGCAAAATCGACATTGTTATCGAAGAAGGTAGGCCGGGGTCCCAAAGCGTCTGTCGATACGTCGATGGTCCGTGTTGCGGATGACCAACCGGTCCCTTCTTCAAAAATCTCCGAGCCTTTGTATCAACCTCCTCGTCGGGGAGCTCCAGGGGGGCGAGTGGGGGGTGGCACGCGCGGGCCTTCGCCGGGGTTGCCTCTTTTGTATGCCTTAGTTCCGGATCATGTGGCCGTGACGGCTGAAGAGCAACCACCCTTGGTTTGGTATCTCTCCAAAGCGACCTCTCTTCCGCTGGAATTTACGGTCCTAGAGGGTATTGGAGTGAATCCGATTCTTGAGGTGCGTTTGTCCTCTCCCGCAGAGGCGGGGATCCATATGATTTCTTTGGGTGAGTATGACTTGAAATTTGAACAGGGGAAGACGTATCAATGGTTTGTGTCCCTCATTCCTGACCCAACTCGCCGATCCAAAGATATTATTACGGGTGGCCTGCTGGAAGTGATGAGTTTGCCAGAGAACATTGCCGAAGCGGTCAAGCAGGCCACTCCACAGGAGGCCACCAAATTATTGGCCAAGGCAGGGTTTTGGTATGACGCCATTGGGGTGATTTCTGAGGAGATTCATGATCATTCTACTGATCGCGCGCTCCACGATTTGCGTGCGGCGTTACTCGAAGAGGTGGATCTCAACACGGTGGCTCAGGTTGACCGACAAACGGGAATGTAACTGTGGCTTTACGGAACGAGGAGAGAGAATTGTCTTCTGTTCCTGAAGGTGAGATTCTTGGCTTTCAGGCCGTGGAGGATGAAGTTGGTTTTCTAGTCCGTAACACGTGTTCCGATTGTTGAGGAGGAATATTCAAATCGGAGGGAAGTGATTCCTCTTCTCCTTTCCGAAGACCCGCAGTTATCCAGCCTGCCCCCACGATCAACAGTGGGGGCAGGCTTTTTTTGTTTTTGTCTTTTTCAGGCCTTCCACCAACTTTGGCTCCCGGCACCCTTCAGCCTAAAAACAGCAGTTGCTGTGATGAAACACCGCTCATGCTTCGACCCTTCCGCAAGCTCAGGGTCAGCACGAAAGGTCGCTGACGTACTCACCC
>QJYE01000261.1 GCA_003235785.1 Nitrospirota bacterium | reverse complement strand
CTACTGACTAAAAAAACCGCCTTATAATTTTCGAACGGTTTTTTCATATGGAATTTCAGGTTTCTGCTCGCAAATACCGCCCAACGACCTTTGAGGAAGTCATGGGGCAAACCCATGTCGTGCAAACCCTCACCAATGCCATCACCCGGCAACGAGTAGCCCATGCCTATGTCTTTTCCGGCATGCGAGGGGTGGGAAAAACCACCGTGGCCCGTATTCTGGCGAAATCCCTGAACTGCGAAAAAGGTCCCACCAGCCAACCCTGTGGCACCTGCCCAAGTTGCGTGGAAATTACTCGTGGCAATTCCGTTGATGTGATCGAAATTGACGGCGCATCGAATACAGGCGTAGACGATGTGCGCGAACTACGGGAAAATGTGAAATTTGCTCCATTCCATGGCTCGTATCGCGTCTACATTATCGACGAAGTCCACATGCTCTCCAACTCCGCATTCAACGCTCTCCTTAAAATATTAGAAGAACCTCCGAGCCATGCCGTCTTTATTTTTGCCACGACGGAAGTGCATAAAATTCCTGCCACGATTTTGTCTCGCTGCCAACATTTCACATTTCGACGCATTTCCCGGTTGGAGATCATCTCCCAACTGCGCCATGTGGCCACACAAACCGGCGTGACCGTTGAAGATCGCAGTTTGTCCGTCTTGGCCAGAACGAGTGAAGGCAGCATGCGTGACGCCCTCAGCCTTCTCGATCAAGCGGTGTCCTTTGGAGGCGAAAAGCTGCTGCATGAAGACCTGGAGGCCTTGATAGGCTCCGTGCCCGATGAACTGGTTCGACAAATGATTGAGGCCATTCTTGCACATCAAGCTTCTCAAGCCATGACGCTCGTTGGGGAAGTCGTTGACCAAGGCTTTGATGTTCGAATCTATTGCCGGGAAATCCTGGAGCGGATTCGCAATCTTCTGGTGGCCTGCGTGGTTCCTTCGCCTCAACAGGTGCTGAATCTTTTGGAATTGGGAGAAGAAGAAGGCGGGCAGATTATTGAGCAAGCGAGACCACTCACCGAGCCCTATTTACAGGCTATCTTTTCCATTATATCTCGCACCGAAGACAGCCTGCGGGGAAGTTCCCATCCACGATTTCTCATCGAAGCCGCTGTAGTCCGCGCTGCGCTCTTGGATCCTAAGATGGCGCCGGCCATCGGGTTGGAACACACCGCGATGGTCCAGGCTCAACCATCACGCCAGCCCAAACCATTGCCCACCACCGCTCCGGTTGGTTCAACCCCGTCCCAAGCCTCAAAAACGCCAGCGTCTTCGGAAAAATCTCGAACGATTCACAAGGCGCCAGAACCAACCAAGTCCATGGCTGACACGGCCGGGATACCTTTATCTCCATCATTGCCCGTGAAGGAAAAGCCCATTCCAACCAAACCGGTCGTTTCCCCTTCACAGGAACACCCCCCCCCACAGCCAGTGCCTCACGCACCCAATCCTGTGCTAAAGCAAACAGTGACGTTAAACTGGGAGCAGGTGGTGGATCGCATGATGAAGGACCATCCCAATGTCGGCAGTTTTTTAGAAAAGGGAAGTGTCGTGACCCTGGAAGCCGATCATGTCGTTATCGGCTATTCCAAAAAAGATGCGATTGCTCGATGGCGCACCGATAAACCAGAAAATCGTGCACTCATTGCCAAGCTGTGCGAAGAATTAGCCGGACATCCCATACGAATCCAAGTCATCGAATTACATGAAGGACAAGAACGCCCACCGTCCATGGGTGAACTTCGGGCAAAAAAAAAACACGAGGATAGCCAGGACCTGATGCAACAGGTAAAAGCCCATCCGCTCGTGAAGGAAGCGTTAGAATTGTTTGGAGGAGAATTAGCGTCAGCCCAACGAATTCCGAAAAAAGAGGAGGCAGAGTAATGTCGAAAAATCCTTTTGCCAATATGGGTAATTTGCTCAAACAAGCGCAAGAGATGCAGTCGAAAATGGGGAAAATTCAGGAAGAAGCCGCGACCAAAACCGTGGAAGCTTCAACCGGTGGAGGCATGGTCACGGTGCAAGCCAACGGGGCCATGCAAATCACCAACATCACCATTGACCCTGAAGTGCTAAAAGCCGGGGATGCGGATATGTTGAAAGACCTCCTGGTCGCCGCCACCAATGAAGCACTCCGCAAAGCCAAGGAACTCATGGCAGAAGAAATGAAATCGCTCACGGGCGGGCTGGGCATTCCAGGCATGTTTTAACAAAGGCATAGGATCCAGATCATGGCAGACAACACGGCGTCAACACCATCCAAAAGTAACGGTCAGCCTCAAGGCCTCTTAATGCGCCTCACCCGGGAATTGGTGCGTTTACCGGGCATTGGACAAAAAACCGCACAGCGGCTGGCCTTTCATCTCATGAAAACTGACACGGAAGAAGCCCTCCGCCTGGCAGAAGCCATACGAGAAGTCAAAGAAAAAATTACGTTCTGTACGCAATGCCGGAATATTGCGGAAGGACCACTCTGCGATGTGTGCCTTGACCCCAAGCGAGATACCACCATTATTTTAGTGGTGGAAGAGCCCAGCACGCTCCACGCGATTGAACTAAGCCGCGCCTTTCGAGGCTTATATCATGTCCTGTACGGGGCACTCTCACCCTTAGACGGCGTCGGCCCGGCAGACATTCGCACGCATGACTTGGAAAATCGGGTTCAGCAAGGAGGCATTAAAGAAGTCATTGTGGCTACGAATCCGACGATTGAAGGAGAAGCTACGGCGATTTATCTCACCAAACGCCTGAAACCGCTCGGTGT
>QJYE01000326.1 GCA_003235785.1 Nitrospirota bacterium | reverse complement strand
CTTCATGCATCCGCACGGTTACCGACCTTTCGGATTCAGGATTCACCACCCCTCCACTTCATGTTCCTTATAGAGTTCATCATGGTAACCACTTTATTCCTTGGATCAAAAACCATATCCACCTTCCCGCTCCCCCATTTCCCCTTTCCATTTCTGTTTCCAATTGATGGTTGCACTTCCTAAAAATCTCCATCACCTAATCTTCACCCAGAAACTCTCCACCTAAGCCCAATCCTACCCAGGCTCGTAACAGGTCATGTCGAGTGACGGTATAGGCAACTTTTCCGTCGCGTTCGACCGGCAAATTCAGCAGCCGTTTCTCCTCCATAATTTTGACCGCCTCCTTGATAGAGGTAGAATCGGTGATACTGATCCGGTCTTTCACCATGATGTCCTCGGCCGTGAGTGTGGTTAAATCCCTTTCGTCTTCCAATGCGCGCAATACATCAATTTCACTGATAAATCCGACAAAGTGATTGTTTTCATCCACGACAGCCCCTCCAGGGGTATGTCTAGACAACAATTCCACCGCGACTTCCATCCCGTTGAGATCCTTACGAAATGTGACTTCGTTCGTTGGCACAATTTGCCCCACTGTTTGTAATCCCCCTGCTGGCATACCTTGAACTGTCATGATTGCCTCCTTAGAGAGACCCACGCCCTTCCGGGCGCGGGTTTATCAAAGTGTAATTAGTTCGGTTGAGGAAATTGCACACCAATCGATTGTGGGAAGGTCACGGTTCCATCAGGAAAGGCTTGCCCCTTTTGCCACAGATGATAGATGACACCGTCAGTTTTGCCTGCGGCTTCAGCAATTTCTTTCTTCTTCTGCTCATCATCGACATCGAGGATATACAACCGACCAGTGTCAATTTCCTCCTGGTGATCGTGGAAATGCCGATGCCATTGGATTAATGGAAGTTTCCGCGAGACCGTCTTTGCCACAAAATATTCCACGGCGACGAGCGGAGCATTGGCCTCGGTGGTTTCAAACAAGAGGCACTGAAAAATGGTGCTTGAAATCCCCTTACAGAAATGGTGAAAGGGACCACCAATCTCTCCATTGGCCATAAGATGCGGCGCTTGAACATGAAGATCATAGCCCTGGGCAGGCCCCATTGGGTTTTTCATGCTTGGGGTTTCAGCCGCCGCCATGGCATCTTCATCTGAGGAAACACCAGCGCAGAATGTACAACGTGGTTTTTCACTCAAGGCCGGTGTTCCTGTCACCACAATAAGGAACATGGGTAAAAGCCAAAAAATACTTTTTCTTCCAATTGAACGCTGCATAGCGACCTCCTTGATAAAGTTGATCACACTATCCAAGCTCCCCAGCGGAGACCCTTGGATCTTCCTTCTTACAATTCGTCATTCCCGACATTTTCAATCTGAAATCCATCCCCACAGACGTCATTCCCGCTTGTTCTTGGCGGGAATCCATCAGTGAATTTCTCCGAATAATCGCCTGCCTATAACCGCAGGCAGGCGGACTACTGTCTTAATACTCAAGTTTTCTCATGCAGTTGACAATATCTGACGTTCGGCTTCGAACCAGTCAGCCTGATCTTCCCCATGGCAGCCTCCTCGCTGTTCGTAGAGTTCATGGGCTCGCATGGCAATCCGAGCATCGAGATCCTCCACTGGTGACGACGGTCGGTGTTCAGAAGAATCCGCACTAGTGCCAGCGTGACTATCTGAGTTGACCGACCTAGATGACTTGGAGTTTCTTTTTTTGATCAGCACGGTTTTTCCTGATTCCGAAACGGAAACAATGTTGTTCTGCTCTTCACTCCCACCTGTCTGTTGCCTTCTGCGCATCATGGAGCCTCCCTCACATGTTTCTCAGCGTTCGCACGACTCAATATCGTCACGCGTTCCGATGAAAAGGCCAGGTTTTTTAGCTTGGAGGTGAAAATCCTCATTTTTTAGTTTCGTTCGTTTCCATGGCTCTCTCTTGTGACTCTTTCAAGTTCGGGACCATCATGGAAAATTCTTTATGTATAGAGCCTTTAGCGTCGCACACCATTTCAGATTTCCATCCCCATGTGGCATTTGGCCACAGGAGCACAAGCGACGAAAGGGGAAATTGGCGTCACTATTGATCAACCCGGTGAAGAAGGAAAAGTTCCTGTCAGCTGTCTCAAAGGCCATGGCGCGCCATGAAATCAACCATCAAAAGTTTTAGCCGCAAAAGAAATTGAAAGACCCCCTCATGGCCAACTCGGCGATGAGGGGGTCTCTTTATTGGAGCAACTGTTTCAATAGCCGTTGTTAACAGTTAACGGTTGCTCCTTAACACAGAATGCCAAACCTTCGGTAACTCCACCCCGAACTCCTTTCAAACCATAGAAAATTAACAGATTTTCACTTCTGTTATTTCCCAGAAAACTTGGTGCAAATTTTGCTGAACGTTTAGAGATAGAGAGGTTTGATGATTAAGACGAAAATTCCCCATTTAGTCATGGATAAGAAGGAAGGTGTTCTATGATTCGGTCAAAACATGGTTGGAGAAGGATCAATGTCATCAGCCAATGCGCTATCCTTCTCCTCAGCCTCATGACTGTTGCTTCCTGGGCAGAATCTCAGCCAAGGCAAACAAGTGAGGGTGCATCTATAGTGAACACTGGATGTACCAGTTCAATTTCAATCCACATGATTTTGTTCCCGAGAGTGGTGCCTATATTCCCAATCCCCCATTGCCAGAGAAGGATATCTTTGCAATGACGGCCTACATCATGACATTTGGTAAATAACCGCAAGAATGGGACTTCATTTCCA
>QJYE01000466.1 GCA_003235785.1 Nitrospirota bacterium | reverse complement strand
CGGCCGCGTTTCCGATGGCGGCGGCCTGTGGCGATAACCACGTGGGTGATATTCCCGTCCCGGAGCATTCGCTGGTGCAGGAAACCCTGCGAGATTGTTTGACCGAAGCCATGGACGTGGAGGGGCTACGTCAAGTGTTAGAGAGCATCGATTCTCAGATCATTCAGGTGCGGGTGGTGGAATCGCCGATGCCGTCGCCCTTCGCGCATGAAATATTGAATGCCAATCCTTATGCCTTCTTGGATGACGCGCCCTTGGAAGAACGACGTGCGCGGGCCGTCAATCTACGGCGCACCTTGCCGGCCTCGTTCGATGGAAAAATTGGCACATTAGATCCTGCCGCGATTGAAACGGTTCTCGAGGAAGCCTGGCCGGCTATCCGGGATGAGGACGAAGTCTTTGATGTGTTGCAGGTGATGGGGTGGATGCCGGCTAGGGACGTGGAGTTATGGGGTGCTGAGTTGAATAGTCTCGTGGCAAAAAGCCGGGTTCTGGCCCTTCGCGTAAAGTCTGACGAATCTCGGGATTTCACGATCCTTGAAGGATGGACCACGAGAGATCATTTTTCCGGCATCCAAACTTTGTTTGCTCAGGTGGACGTTCTTGCTGGCGGGCAGGAGGCTTCTATCCGTAATGATGAAGATGAAACACCGACTCCCGAATCAGCTGCCTTGTCGGTTGTCCAAGGATGGATGCCCCATATCGGTCCGGTTACTTCTCAAGAACTAGCGGATCGCTTAGGGATGGTTACTTCACAGGTGCATCACGCCTTGCTGCAGTTGGAAGGCCAGGGCCAAGTTTTGCGTGGCCAATTCCGTCCGATTGCTTCACTCCCTCCATTTCCTGGTCCCTCTCCCGGTCAGGGAGAGGGTAGGGGTGAGGGTAACGTCAACCAACTCCAAGATGACGAATGGTGCGATCGCAGTCTCCTCGCGCGCATTCATCGGCGAACTGTGACGGCCTTACGTCGAGAAATTGAGCCGGTGGCGGCTTCCGATTTCATGCGGTTTCTGTTTCGATGGCAGCATTGTGCGCCAGGCTCCCAATTGCATGGCGAGGCTGGACTCCGTGAAATCATTGGGCAACTAGCCGGCTATGAAGCGCCGGCCTCTGCTTGGGAGTCGTCTCTGGTTAAAAGCCGTATTGCCAATTACAAACCGGAATGGTTGGACAATCTCTGTTTGCGTGGTGAAGTGGCATGGGGGCGGTTGACGCCGCCTGACTTGAAGCCCAATCTGCGTCCGGTTGTGGAAGGGGAGTCGTTCCGTCGCGTTTCACCAACCAGCATCGCGCCCATCAGTTTTGTTCGTCGAGATGATGTGAGCTGGATGTTGGCGATGGCGCGACCTGGCAACGCGTCTGGCCCACTTGGCATTCGATTGAGCTTGAGCAGTGTTGCGCAAGCCATCTATGAATGCTTGGACAATCGAGGCGCGTGTTTCTTTGCCGATCTCACCCATCGAACCGGGCATTTGGCCGCTGAAATCGAGCAAGCCTTATGGGAGCTTGTGGCAACCGGATTGGTGACGGCGGATGGGTTTGATCCTTTACGGGCGTTGTTAGATCCCCGCCGGCGTCGAGCTGAAGGGAAAGATCGTGCTCGACGACCTCAGCATAGTGTTGGACGGTGGGCATTGTTGGAATCCCATGGTGATTCCTTAGAGGTAGACAGGACTTCGCCAATTCATCAGCATGAGCAATGGGCGAAACAGTTGGCGCGACGTTACGGGGTGGTCTTTCGTGATGTTTTGAAACGCGAGTCCCTGCCGATGACCTGGAGGGAATTGCTTCTTCAATATCGAAAAATGGAATGGCGCGGTGAAATGCGCGGTGGTCGTTATGTGAATGGATTTACGGGAGAGCAATTTGCCCTACCTGAAGCCGTGGAAGCTTTGCGAGCCGTCCGTCGAGATCCGCAAGCCGGAGCCCAAGACCTTCGTCTTTCACCCGCTGATCCCCTCAATCTTGTCGGCATCATTCTCCCCGGGGAACGCATCTCCTCCCATACGTCCAAATCCATTCTCTTTCGAGATGGCGCGCAAGCCCGTGACGAACGTCCCCTCATGAGCTTAGCCTAAATTGACGAGTCCAAAGCCTCGATCTTCTCATCTCTCTCATAAGGCCGTTTGGCTAGGCGTGTTTCTTGTTGGACTGCTGTCTCTTCTTTTTTTTACTGTTCCCACGCATACGTTTTTTTGGAAAGCGGTCAATAACAGTGGTCATGTTCCATTGTTTATGGTGGTGGGCATGTTGTTGTTACATCTTTCACGGCTATTGACAGCGAAACTCAGTTGGCCGCCTATCCGGCATTACGCGGTGGCACTGGGCGGGGTCGTCGTCTTAGCTCTGCTGACCGAAGCCTTGCAAGCATTGATTCCGATGCGAAAGCCTCAAGTCTCCGACGTGATGCATGACGTGTTAGGGGCGCTGTGTGGCCTGGCATGGGCTCTCACTACTGATCATTCTCTGTCAGGGACGTGGGTGCAATGGAGAGCGTCCCCGCGATCAAGGTTCATTGTTTGTGGCGTCGCGTTGATCATTGCCATGTCGTTTCTTCCTGTTTTTGAATGGGCCTATGCCTATTGGGACCGGGCCAATCGCTTTCCATCGCTTCTGCAATTTTCGTCTGACTGGGAAATGAAGTTTGTGAATGCGTCAGATAGCCATGTGCAGATGGTGCCGCCGCCGCTTGGATGGGGGAAATCAGCAGATGACCGGGTAGGGAAGGTGGTGTTTCATACGAAAAAATATCCTCGTATTCGCCTTGACGAGCCCTACC